>NZ_JAMYOX010000005.1:0-277014 GCF_040320025.1 Mesorhizobium sp. M0808 | reverse complement strand
AGGGGTGTTCCAGCTTGGCATCACCTGCATTCCGTCCAGCACCCCTCAACCGTCTTGGCGCTGCGCGCCAATCCACCTTCTCCCACAAGGGGAGAAGGGAAGACAAAACGGCGCCAGGCGATCTCTGTCTGCATTGTCGGGGGCAGTCATGCGTCTGAAGCGCCCTGCGTCCTTGACAGCGCGTGCCTCCAGGAACATGTGTCGGTCCACTTGAATTCGGGATTCTGAAATGACCAATCATTATGATGTGGTTGTGGTGGGCGGCGGTCATGCTGGTTGCGAGGCAGCCAGTGCCGCTGCGCGGGCTGGCGCCAGGACGGCGCTGGTGACGCTGCGCTTCGACACGATCGGCGTGATGTCTTGCAATCCGGCGATCGGCGGCCTCGGCAAGGGCCATCTGGTTCGCGAGATCGACGCCATGGACGGGCTGATGGGGCGCGTCGCGGATGCGGCCGGCATCCAGTTCCGCCTGCTCAACCGCCGCAAGGGGCCAGCGGTGCGTGGTCCGCGAACGCAGGCCGACCGAAAACTCTATCGCCTCGCCATGCAGGCGGCAATCCGCCAGCAGGCCGGCCTCGATGTCATCGAAGGCGAGGTGCTGGATTTCGAAATCAACAACGGGGAAATCGACGACGGACGCATCGCGGCGGTGCTATTGGCGGATGGGAGCAGGTTCGCCTGCGGCGCCGTGGTGCTGACGACCGGCACTTTTTTGCGCGGGCTGATCCATATCGGCGAAAAGAAGATCGTCGCCGGCCGCATGAACGAGCAGGCGAGCATCAGCCTGTCGGCGACGATGAGCCGCGCCGGCTTCAGGCTCGGGCGGCTGAAGACCGGCACGCCGCCGCGGCTGGACGGCAGGACGATCGATTGGGCGTCACTGGAGAGCCAGGCGGCGGACGAGGACCCCGTGCCGTTCTCGCTGCTGACCGATCGCATCGAAAATCCGCAGATCCATTGCGGCATTACCCGAACGACCAATGCAACGCACGAGCTGATTCGCGCCAATCTCGGCCGCTCGGCCATGTATTCGGGGTCGATCGAAGGCGTCGGGCCGCGTTATTGCCCGTCGATCGAAGACAAGATCGTCAAGTTCGGCGACCGCGAAGGCCACCAGATCTTTCTGGAGCCGGAAGGGCTGGACGACGACACGGTGTACCCGAACGGCATTTCGACCTCGCTGCCCGAGGATGTGCAACTCGACATCCTGAAGACCATTCCGGGGCTGGAGCGGGCAACCATGCTGCAGCCGGGCTATGCCATCGAGTATGACCATGTCGATCCACGCGAGCTCAAGCCAACGCTGGAAACCAGGCGGATCGCCGGCCTTTTCCTCGCCGGCCAGATCAACGGCACCACCGGCTACGAGGAGGCCGGCGCGCAAGGGCTGCTTGCCGGCTTGAATGCAGCGCGCAAGGCGTCGGCGAGCGAAGAAATCGTGCTGAGCCGCACCGAAGCCTATATCGGCGTGATGGTCGACGATTTGACCAGCCGCGGCATCGCCGAGCCGTACCGCATGTTCACCTCGCGGGCCGAGTTCCGGCTTTCGCTGCGAGCCGACAACGCCGATGAGCGGCTGACGCCACTGGCGATAAGGCTGGGGATTGCCTCGCCGGAGCGGATGCAGCGGTTCAACAATGGTATGCAAGACCTTGAGAAGGCGCGACAGCTCGCCCTCGGCACCACCATGACCCCCAATGAGGCAGCGCGCCATGGGCTCGAAATCAACCGGGACGGCGTCCGTCGCTCGGCCTATGAGTTGCTGGCCTATCCCGGCGTCGACATCGCTTGGCTGGCGCGGGTCGAGCCGGCTTTCGCGGCGATCGACAGCAAAACGGCCGAACGTCTTGAAACGGAAGCCAAATATTCTGTCTATCTCGACCGCCAGCAGGCCGATGTTTCGCAGATCAGGCATGAGGAGAGCAGGCTTATTCCCGAGTCGCTCGACTTTGCTTCTGTTCCCGGCCTGTCGAACGAGTTGAAGCAGAAGATGCTGGCACGCCAGCCGCGCTCGATTGCCGATGCGCAACGCATGGAAGGCATGACGCCGGCGGCGCTGGCGATTATTGTCGCCCATGTCCGCAATGCCGAGGCGGCCGCGCGAAAGCAGGTCGCGTGAGCGCTGCGTCCTGGGCAAACCTGCAGACGGCAGCGGGCCCGGTTTCACGTGAAACATTCGATCGCCTGGTCGAGTTCGAGGCCGTCTTCCAGAAATGGAACCGCCGGATCAATCTGGCCGCGCAATCGACGCAGGACGATGTCTGGCGCCGCCACATCCTCGACAGCGCGCAGCTGGCGCGAATCAAACCAGAGGCGAAGCGCTGGGTCGATCTCGGCTCCGGCGGTGGGTTTCCGGGCCTTGTGCTGGCCTTTTTGCTTGCCGAGCGGGACGGCGCCGGTATCGACCTGGTTGAAAGCAACCGGAAAAAAGCATCGTTCCTGCAAGCGGTCATCGGACAGTTCAGCCTGCCCGCCAAGGTTATCGCGCGCCGCATCGACGACAGCTATCCTCTTGTTCCAGCACCGCAAATCGTCACAGCCAGGGCACTCGCCTCGCTGCCGGCTTTGCTCAACCTGGCGGCACCGTGGCTGACCAAGGGGTCGCGCGGCCTGTTTCACAAAGGCCGGGATTACCGCGCCGAATTGGCAGAAAGCGCTCAACGATGGTCTTTCGATCTGGTAGAACATGCCAGTGCAACCGACGCGCAGGGCGTCATTCTCGAAGTATCCGACTTGCGACAGCACCCTGGCTTGTGACCGGCGACCCAAATGAATTTCTGGCATAGACCCATGATGAAGAACGGCCCCCGAATCATCACCGTCGCCAACCAGAAGGGCGGCGTCGGCAAGACGACGACGGCCATCAATCTGGCCACCGCGCTGGCGGCCATAGGCGAACAGGTGCTGATCGTCGATCTCGACCCGCAGGGCAATGCCAGCACCGGGCTTGGCATCGACCGGCGCGACCGCAGCGTCTCGTCCTATGATGTGCTGACCGGCGAGCTGGATCTCGAAGCGGCGGCGATCCCGACGGCGGTGCCTGGCCTGTCGATCGTACCGTCGACGCTCGACCTGCTCGGCATCGAGATGGAAATCGCCTCGGCGCCGGATCGGGTGCTGCGGCTGCGCAACGCGCTGCGGGCTTCGGCCGAGCGCTCGGCCAACTTCGGCTATGTGCTGATCGACTGCCCGCCGTCGCTCAACCTGCTGACACTGAATTCGATGGCTGCGGCCGATTCGGTGCTGGTGCCGCTGCAGTGCGAGTTCTTCGCGCTGGAGGGCCTGAGCCAGCTTTTGGAGACGGTCGAGCAGGTGCGCCGCTCGATCAACCCCGACCTGACGATCCAGGGCATCGTGCTGACCATGTTCGACGGGCGCAACAATCTCGCCAACCAGGTGGTGCAGGATGTGCGGGCGCATATGGGCGACAAGGTCTATGAAACCGTCATCCCGCGCAATGTCCGCGTTTCCGAGGCGCCGTCCTATGGCAAGCCGGCGATTCTCTACGACCTAAAATGCTCGGGCAGCCAGGCCTATCTGCAGCTTGCTTCGGAAGTCATCCGCCGCGAGCGCAAATTGCGTGCCGCTTAACCGTTGTAAACAATAAACCCGATTCGATACCGAAACGATCTGGACGGACGATGAACGAAGACCCTTCGAGAAAAAGACTGGGCCGGGGACTGGCGGCGCTGATCGGCGAAATCGATCGCCCGGCGGCACCGGAAAAGCCGGGCCTGGCGGCCGACGGCAAGGTGCCGATCGAGTTCCTCAGCCCTAACCCGAAAAACCCGCGCCGGCATTTTGGCGACGCCGACCTGACCGACCTCGCCCAGTCGATCCGCGAACATGGCGTGGTGCAGCCGGTGGTGGCGCGGCCGTCGAAAACCCAAACGGGCCGCTACGAGATCATCGCAGGCGAGCGTCGTTGGCGTGCGGCGCAACGCGCCGGGCTGACCGATATCCCGATCATCGTGCGCGACGTCAACGATCGCACGGCGCTCGAGCTGGCGATCATCGAAAACGTCCAGCGCACCGACCTCAACCCGGTTGAGGAGGCGCTGGGCTACCAGCAACTGATCGACGACCACGGCTATACCCAAGCCGATCTCGGCCAGGTGATCGGCAAGAGCCGCAGCCATGTCGCCAATACGCTGAGGCTGCTGAAGCTGCCCGACGTCATTCGCGACATGCTGGTCGACGGCGCGCTCTCGGCCGGCCACGCCCGTACCCTGGTGACGGCCGACGACCCGGCCGGACTTGCCAAGCGGATCATCGATGAGGGGCTTTCGGTGCGCCAGGCCGAGGCCTTGGCGCAGCTGCCGGTCGGCGCGCCGGCGGCAAAACGCCAGCCCGCCGCACCGCCGCAAAAGGATGCCGACACGCTGGCGCTGGAGCGGCTGATGACCAGCACGATCGGCATGATCGTCACGATCGAGCACAACCAGCGCGGCGGCGTAATCAGCGTCGCCTACCGGACACTGGAGCAGCTCGACGAGCTTTGCCGAAGGCTGAAGCGGGAGTAGGTAGGTTGCTAAAATTAGCCGGCAAATAACGTTTTGCTGCCGCGCGGTGATTGGCGAAATCGTCGAAGTAGTTAATCTCCCCCCTTGAGGGGGAGATGGCCGGCAGGCCAGAAGGGGTCGTCAAATTTCAAGCGCCCACGTCCTCTGTCTTCGCGGAAGGGGCTGGTGTTCTACGCGCTGTGACCCCCTCTGTCGCCTTTGGCGACATCTCCCCCTCAAGGGGGGAGATTAGGTGCGCTGCGCCAGCCTGGCACTCTCCACGGTAATGCCGAGCAGGGCCTGGCGTGCCAGCGCGACCGACAGATCCGGCCGCCGGCGTGTCTGCAGGATCGCCGTCTGCAGGCGGTTGAGGGCGCGGCCGAGCGCTTCGCTGCTCCACCGTTCGAGGGCTTTCTCGACCAGCTTGCGCCGCGAAAAAAAAACCGGCGGGCGCGCCGCGGCTACGACCGAAGCGGCATTGCGGCCGCCGGCGTCCATCTGGCCGCGCATCGCCTGGATCGCCTGCAACTGCCGCATCGCCGATGATAGTACCAGAAAGGGCTGGCCGCCGGACTGGCAATGGCGGGTGAAGGCGGTATCGAAGTCGGCGATCCTGCCTTCGAGCAGGGCGTCGACCGCCGCATCGAAGGAGAGGCCCGAGACATCGCCAGACGTCGCCTTGACGTCGTCGAGGCCGATTTCGGCCTGGCCATGCGCGTAAAGCACCAGCTTTTCGATCTCGCCGCGCGAGGCCAGCCGGTCGCCGCCGAGATTGCGGCGCAGCGCCTGCCGCGCCTCCAGTGTCATCGACATGCCGGCCTTGCGCAGTTCGTCGTCGATGACCGTATCGATATCCCTGGCCTCATCGGCATAGCAAGGCAATGCCATGGCATTGTCCGCCGCCTCCACCACGGCGCGCAGGCCGACACCCTTCTTCAAGTCGCCGGCCTCGATGAGAATGATCGCGTCCCGCGCGGGCTCCGACGTCAGCGCCTTGACGTCATCGGCAAGCGCCTTCTGAGCGCCGGCATTGCGCACCCATAGCAGGCGCCGCTCCGAAAACATCGGCACGGTGCGGGCCTCGTCGAGCAGGCGGCCCTCGTCGCGATCGACTTCCGATCCGTCCAGCCTGACGACCGAGAACGGATCGTCAAGCGGCAGGCCGGTCTTGCCGGCAAAGGCCTTTGCCCGCTCGGCAACCAGCCCGCGATCGGGACCGTAAAGCAGCACGATCGAGACGCGCGGATCCGGCTTCGCGAGCCATGCATCGACCTCGTATGCTTTCTTTTGTGCCATAGGCGCTGATTAGCATGACGCGGGCGCGGGGTGAACGGCGCCGCCCTCCTTTCCTTCTCCCCCTTGTGGGAGAAGGTGAATTGGCGCGTAGCTCCAAGACGGTTGAGGGGTGCCGGCCGGAGTGCTGTCGATGCCAAGCTGGAACACCCCTCATCCGACCGAGCTTCGCTCGGCCACCTTCTCCCACAAGGGGAGAAGGAGGTGCTCGCGCCGACCAACCCGACGCATTGCCTTATCTGGCGGGAAACCCGGCGCAATCATCTCCCAAATTGCGCGCCGATCCGGAAGATCGACAAGAAATTTCGCCGACATATCTCCATCCTGTCTGCCGCGGGCAGCAGCCAGCGGCAGCGAAGCCTCGCCCGACGAATTGGCACTGGTCTGGCGGTGTGCAAATATCCTAGCCGGGCAACAGTGGAGGACCGAGATCATGGCCGATGCCGGAATGCTGCGCTTCCATGTTCCGGAACCGGAAGTGCGGCCGGGCGGGACGCCGGATTTCTCCAATGTGAGCATTCCAAAAGCTGGCTCGGTGCCGCGCCCGAAGATCGACGTCGACCCGCGCGACATCCGCGATCTGGCGTTCTCGATCATTCGCGTGCTCAACCGCGCCGGCGAGGCTGTCGGGCCGTGGGCCGGCCTGCTTTCCGACGAGGAACTGCTGGAGGGGCTGCGCCATATGATGACGCTGCGCAGCTTCGATGCGCGCATGCAGATGGCGCAGCGCCAGGGCAAGACCTCTTTCTACATGCAGCATCTCGGCGAAGAGGCGGTGAGCTGCGCCTTCCGCAAGGCGCTGTCGCGGGGCGACATGAATTTTCCGACCTATCGGCAGGCAGGCCTGCTCATCGCCGACGGCTACCCGATGGTCACGATGATGAACCAGATCTATTCGAACGAGGCCGATCCGCTGAAAGGGCGGCAATTGCCGATCATGTATTCGTCGAAGGAGCACGGCTTCTTCTCGATCTCCGGCAATCTGGCGACGCAGTACATCCAGGCGGTCGGCTGGGCGATGGCCTCGGCGATCAGCAATGACCAGAAGATCGCCGCCGCCTGGATCGGCGACGGCTCGACTGCCGAGTCCGACTTCCATTCGGCGCTGGTGTTCGCCTCGACCTACAAGGCGCCGGTCGTGCTCAACGTCGTCAACAACCAGTGGGCGATCTCGACCTTCCAGGGCATCGCCCGCGGCGGTTCCGGCACGTTTGCCGCCCGTGGGCTCGGCTTCGGTATTCCGTCGCTGCGCGTCGACGGCAACGACTATCTCGCCGTCCATGCGGTGGCCAAATGGGCGGCGGAACGGGCGCGCAGCAATCTCGGGCCGACGCTGGTCGAATACGTCACTTACCGCGTCGGCGCCCATTCGAGCTCCGACGACCCGTCGGCCTACCGGCCGAAGGCCGAGTCCGATGCCTGGCCGCTCGGCGACCCGATCGTCAGGCTGAAGAACCATCTCATCCAGCGCGGCGTCTGGTCGGACGAACGCCACGCCCAGGCCGAGGCCGAAATCCTCGACACGGTGATTTCGGCGCAGCGGGAGGCCGAGCGCCATGGCACGCTGCATGCCGGCGGCAAGCCCTCGGCGCGCGACATGTTCGAGGGCGTCTATGCCGAGATGCCGCCGCATCTCAGGCGCCAGCGCCAACACGCAGGGGTCTGACCATGCCGCGGCGGACCATGATCGAGGCGATCCGCGACGCCATGGACGTGTCGATGGCGCGCGACGAGCGCGTCATCGTGTTCGGCGAGGATGTCGGCTTCTTCGGCGGCGTCTTCCGCTGCACCCAGGGCCTGCAGGCGAAATACGGCAAGAGCCGCTGCTTCGATGCGCCGATCAGCGAATCCGGCATTGTCGGCGCGGCTATCGGCATGGCCGCCTACGGGCTGAAGCCTTGCGTCGAGGTGCAGTTTGCCGACTATGTTTATCCGGCCTACGATCAGATCGTCTCGGAAGCGGCGCGGCTGCGCTACCGGTCGAACGGTGATTTCACCTGCCCGATCGTGGTCAGGATGCCGACCGGCGGCGGCATTTTTGGTGGCCAGACCCACAGCCAGAGCCCGGAGGCGCTGTTCACCCACGTCTCCGGCCTGAAAGTCGTGGTGCCCTCGAACCCGCATGACGCCAAGGGCCTTTTGATCGCGTCGATAGAGGATCCGGACCCGGTGATCTTCCTGGAACCGAAGCGGCTTTATAATGGCCCTTTCGACGGTCATCACGAGCGGCCGGTAACGCCATGGTCGAAACATGAGCTCGGCGAAGTCGCCGACGGCCATTACACGGTGCCGCTCGGCAAGGCGGTGATCCGACGGCCGGGTGCGGCAGTCACCGTGCTTGCCTATGGCACGATGGTCTATGTCGCCCAGGCGGCAGCCGAGGAGACCGGCATCGATGCCGAGATCATAGATCTGAGGACACTGCTGCCGCTCGATCTCGAGACGATCGTCGCCTCGGTCAACAAGACGGGGCGCTGCGTCATCGTGCACGAGGCGACGCTGACATCGGGGTTCGGCGCCGAACTTTCGGCGCTGGTTCAGGAGAGCTGCTTCTACCATCTGGAAGCGCCGGTGGCGCGGGTCACCGGCTGGGACACGCCCTATCCGCATGCGCAGGAGTGGGACTATTTTCCTGGTCCTGCCCGGCTAGGCCGCGCGCTCGTCGAAACGGTGGAAGCCTGAAGGGGGAACGATGGGCGAATATGTCATCAAGCTGCCCGATGTCGGCGAAGGCGTAGCCGAGGCCGAGCTCGTCGAATGGCAGGTCAAGGTCGGCGATCTCGTGCGCGAGGATGCCGTGCTGGCCGCTGTCATGACCGACAAGGCGACGGTCGAAATTCCTTCGCCCGTCGATGGCGAAATCGTCTGGTTGGGCGCCGAGATCGGCGACACGGTGGCGATCGGCTCGCCGATTGTCAGGTTGAAGGTGGCGGGCGAGGGCAATGTCAGGGATGCTGCGTCGCAGGCCACTGAGGCGGGCGCCAAGAATACCCCCACCGAGCGCAGTACCCCCACCCCTAACCCCTCCCCACAAGGGGGAGGGGGACGTGCCGCAACCTCCAAGGCCGAACCCGAGACCGCTCCACGATCATCTGAAAAAACACCAACGCATAAGGGACTAAGTGCGGCGGGTGGCGAATCCCCCTCTCCCTTGTGGGGAGGGGTTAGGGGTGGGGGTACTGCCGCCGGTGGGGGTACTGCGCGGACCTCCGGCGCGCCGCGTCCGGAGGGCGAAAAGCCACTGGCCTCACCGGCCGTCCGCTTGAGGGCGAAAGAGGCCGGCATCGACCTTCGGCAGGTCCCGGGAACCGGCCCGGCCGGCCGCATCCAGCATGAGGACATCGAGGCTTTCCTGGCGCGCGGACCTCTGCTCGCCAAGGTTTCCGGCCTTGCCCGCAACGAGGCGGTCGAGGACATCAAGATAGTCGGGCTCAGGCGAAAGATCGCCGAGAAGATGACGCTGGCCAAGTCGCGCATCCCGCATATCACCTATGTCGAGGAGATCGACGTCACCGCGCTCGAGGATTTGCGCGCCGCGCTCATCAAGGAGAAGCGGCCGGGCGGGAACAGGCCGAAGCTGACGCTGCTGCCGTTCTTGATGCGGGCGATGGTCAAGGCAATCGCCGACCAGCCCAATGTCAACGCACTGTTCGACGACGAAGCCGGCATCGTCCACCAGCATGGCGGCGTCCATATCGGCATCGCCGCGCAGACGGCTTCCGGGCTGATGGTGCCCGTGGTCAAGCACGCCGAGGCGCGCGACATCTGGGACTGTGCAGCCGAGGTTGTCAGGCTGGCCGAGGCAGCAAAATCCGGCACGGCGACGCGCGACGAACTCTCGGGATCGACCATCACCATCACTTCGCTGGGCGCCATGGGCGGCGTGGCGACGACGCCGGTGATCAATCATCCGGAAGTGGCGATCGTCGGCGTCAACAAGATGATGGTGCGGCCGGTATGGGACGGTACCCAGTTCATCCCGCGCAAGATGATGAACCTGTCCTCCAGCTTCGACCACCGCGTCATCGACGGCTGGGACGCGGCGGTGTTCATCCAGCGGATAAAGACGCTGCTGGAAACGCCGGCGCTGATTTTTGTGGATTGATGAGATGAACAGAGGATCGCAGGGGCGCGAGATGAGAGCAGTAGCGATCCTTCGCGCCCCCCTCTGCCCTACCGGGCATCTCCCCCTCAAGGGGGGAGATCGGCCGTCATCCCGCCTTTCGCCAATCTCCAGCTTTGCAGGACTAAGCCGAACGCGAAAGCTGCCAATCTCCCCCCTTGAGGGGGAGATGTCCGGCAGGACAGAGGGGGGTGCTGCCCCGCCGGCTCGTCGAACTAAGGTGCAATGATGAAGGAAATCTCCTGCAAGCTGCTGGTCATCGGCGCCGGTCCGGGCGGCTATGTCTGTGCCATCCGCGCCGGGCAGCTTGGCATCGACACAGTGATCGTCGAGGCAGGCAAACCGGGCGGCACTTGCCTCAATGTCGGCTGCATCCCGTCAAAGGCGCTGATCCATGCAGCCGAAGAGTTCGAAAAGCTCTCGCACATGGCCGGCGGCAAAAGTCCACTCGGCATAACGGTCGCGGCACCGTCGCTTGATCTCGCGGCGACCATTGCCTGGAAAGACGGCATCGTTAGCCGGCTGAACAACGGCGTCGCCGGCCTGCTGAAGAAAGCTGGCGTGAAGACGGTGCATGGCTGGGCGACATTTCGCGACGGCAAGACCGTTGCCGTCGAGACCGAGATCGGCATGCAGGTGATCCGAGCCGAAACTGTGGTGATAGCGACCGGCTCGGCGCCGGTAGATCTGCCATCGCTGCCGTTCGGCGGGCCGGTCATTTCGTCGACCGAGGCGCTGGCGCTGAGCGAAGTTCCGGAGAGGCTGGCGGTGGTCGGCGGCGGCTATATCGGGCTGGAACTCGGCATCGCCTTTGCCAAGCTGGGCGCCAAGGTGACCGTAGTCGAGGCGTTGCCGCGCGTGCTGGCGCAATATGATGCGGAACTGACCCGGCCGGTGGTGAAGCGGCTGGCCGAACTCGGCATCGAGGTGCTCGTGAACGCCAAGGCCAAGGGGCTGTCCACTAAGCGCGACGCGCTGCTGGTCGAGACGAATGGCGGCAAGAACGGCAAGATTGCCGGCGACATGGTGCTGGTCACGGTCGGTCGCAAGCCGGTGACCGAAGGCTGGGGGTTGGAGCAGATCGACCTCGACATGGCCGGATCCTTCATCCGCATCGACGACCAGTGCCGCAGCTCGATGCGTGGTATCTTTGCCATTGGCGACGTCACCGGCGAGCCGATGCTGGCGCACCGGGCCATGGCGCAAGGCGAAATGGTCGCCGAGATCGTCGCCGGCCACAAGCGCAGCTGGGACAGACGAGCGATCCCGGCTGTCTGTTTCACCGATCCGGAGCTGGTCACCGCAGGCCTGTCGCCGGAGGAGGCCAAGACCCGTGGCGAGATCAAGGTCGGACTGTTTCCCTTCATCGCCAATGGCCGGGCGATGACGAAGTTGGGCGAGGACGGATTCGTCCGGGTAGTGGCGCGGGCGGACAACCATCTGGTGCTTGGCATTCAAGCCGTCGGCCAGGGCGTGTCGGAGCTGTCCACTGCGTTTGGGCTGGCGCTGGAGATGGGTGCGACGCTGGAGGATATCGCCGGGACGATCCATGCCCATCCGACACAGGGCGAGGGTTTTCCGGAAGCGGCGCTGAAGGCGCTGGGGCGGGCGGTGCATGTCTGAGGGCTCGCGCTCTCCCCCCTTGAGGGGGAGATGGCCGGCAGGCCAGAGGGGGTCGGTTCGACTGGATGCGACCTCCCTTGCGACAGATGGAGGTTGGCGCTCTACGCGAGGCGACCCCCTCTGTCGCCTTCGGCGACATCTCCCCCTCGAGGGGGGAGATTACGCAGCTCACCCTGCAAGCCGGCTAACCATTTCGTGCTGCGCATAGGCGCGGCCGAAGCGGTTGGCTAGGAAGGCGTCGAGGGCGATGTCCTCCTGCTTGATGAAGCCCCTGGCCGGCAAGCTGCCGTCGGCCAGCATGTCGAGCACCGCGCAGATGGCGGAGGCGGTGGTGATCTGGATGGCGCTGCGCACCGTTTCGCCGACGCGCTTGGCGTAGATCTTGTTGGCGTAGGTCTCTTGCAGCAGGCGGCCGTTCTTGCGGCCGCTGACGGTGACGAAGACGATGACCACGTCCTGCAGCGTCGCCGGCAGGGCGCTTTCGAAAATGTCCTTCAGCACGTCGCGGCGGTGGCGCAGGCCGAGGTCGTTGAGCAGCGCCTTCATGATCGCGGCATGGCCGGGATAGCGGATGGTGCGGTAGTTCAGCGTCCGCACTCTGCCTTTCAGCGTTTCGGCCAGCGTGCCCAGCCCGCCCGAGGTGTTGAACGCCTCGTAGGTGACGCCGTCGAGCGAGAATTCTTCACGCTCCTCCAGCGGCGGCACTTCGACAAGCTCGCCTTCGACGATCGCTTCGCACGGCTCGCAATATTCGTTGATGACGCCGTCGGTGCTCCAGGTCAGATTGTAGTTCAGCGCATTCGACGGGTATTGCGGCAGCGCGCCGACCCGCATGCGCACGCTTTCCAGCGTGTCGAAGCGGCTGGCGAGATCGTTGGCAACGATCGAGATGAAGCCCGGCGCCAGCCCGCATTGCGGAATGAAGGCGCTGTTGCCGGAACGCGCCAGTTCCTTGACGCGCCTGGTGCTGACGACGTCCTCGGTCAGATCGAGATAATGCACGCCGGCACTGGCCGCCGCCTCGGCGATGCGCGTGGTCAGATGGAAGGGCGCGGCGCTGAGCACCGCGAACTTGCCGGCCAAGGCGGCTTCGAGCGTGCCGGCGGCTTCGATATCGAGTTCCAGCGTCTCGACCGTTTCAGACAGTTCGGCCGCGCCGAGCTGCGCCGCCGAGCGGTCGATGAGCGTGACATGGTAGTCGCCCGTGGAAGCCAGCATCTCGGCAATGGTCGAGCCGATCTTGCCGGCGCCGACGACGATGATTTCCTTCATGACCGGTCCCTCGCACCAATGCTAAATTCACGGTTAGAATCGCAGCTTGCCTGTCGAAAGGAAGCGTGAGATTGTACGAAACGCAGCCTCTCTTTGGGCAATGTGCCGGTAAGGTTCGTCGAAATGCTCAGCGATGCCGACCAGGCTCTGCTTTCCCTGCTGCGCACCAATGCGCGCGCCTCGACCGCCGAACTGGCGCGGCGGCTCGGCGTCTCACGAACAACGGTGCAAAGCCGGATCGAGCGGCTGGAACAGCGCGGCATCATCGCCGGCTACGGGGTCAGGCTGTTGCCGGATTACGAGCAGGGGCTGGTCAGGGCGCATGTCCTGCTCACCGTCACCCCCAAGCTTGCCGACAAGGTGGTGCGCAGCCTGCAGGCGCTGGCACCGGTTCGCACGCTGCACTCGGTCAGCGGCAATTTCGATATGATCGTCATCGTCGAGGCGCCGTCGATCAGGGATCTCGACACGCTTCTCGACCAGATCGGCGCCATGGACGGAGTCGAGCGCACGTCGTCGTCGATCATCCTGTCGACGCGGATCGACCGCTGAGCCGGCTGGTGTCGCGGGTCCAGACGCTGTCGGGACAGCGCCCCCCTCTCTGCCCTGCCGGGCATCTCCCCCTCCAGGGGGAGATTGGATGTCACCGCGGCTTTCGCCAATCTCCAAGGTGGCTGAATGGATGCTATCGGCGAAGCTGCCGATCTCCCCACTAGAGGGGGAGATGCCAAGTGATCGCAAAGAGGGCAGGACAGAGGGGGTCGCGAAGGATCACCAAGGGCGGTGATCGTTGTGGCGTTACCGCAGCAAAGCGATATAGGCTTTCAAAATGTGGATCGATGGCGTGCAGCCGCCCCCTATCTCTCGCAGCACCGCGCGTTCACCCAAAGAACCTAGACAGGAGGCCTCCTTGCCCAAGCAGTGTTTTGGAAAATCCCATGTGCCGTTGTCGCCGGCGGTCAGGGCCGGCGATTTCGTCTATGTCTCAGGCCAGGTGCCGGTCGGCACAGACGGGCTGGTGGTCAAGGGCGGCATCGCCGAACAGACCGAGCAGGTGCTGTCGAACGTCAAGGCGGCACTGGCGCTGGCCGGCTGTACCCTCGACGACGTAGTCAAGACGACGGTCTGGCTCGAAGACGCCCGCGATTTCGGCATTTTCAACACCGTCTATGCCAGGCATTTCCCGAAAGACCCGCCGGCGCGCACGACAGTGGAGTCGCGGCTGATGATCGACATCAAGATCGAGGTCGAGGCCGTTGCCTACAGGCCGGCCTGACGGGAAAGTGGAGACAGGCGCGATGCAATTCGATCTCCTGATAAAAGGCGGCCGCCTCATCGATCCGGCGTCCGGCCTCGACGCGCAGAGCGATCTGGCGATTGCCGACGGCCGTATCGCCGCGATCGACACCGAAATCCCCTTCGAACGTGCCGCCCGCGTCATCGATGCCACGGGCTCCATCGTCGCGCCGGGCCTGATCGACCTGCACAGCCATGTCTATTGGGGCGGCACGTCGCTCGGCGTCGATGCCGACCGGCTCGCCGCAAAGAGCGGCACCACCACCTTCATCGATGCCGGAAGTGCCGGCGCCGGCAATTTCCTCGGCTTTCGCCGCCACGTCATCGAGCGCTCGAAAGTCCGCATCCTGGCCTATGTCAACATTTCCTTTGCCGGCATATTCGGCTTCTCGCAGACCGTGGCGGTCGGCGAGTGTAGCGATCTCCGGCTCTGCGAACCGCGCGAGACGGTAGCGGCGGCTCGCGAGCACGCGGACGTGGTTGTCGGCGTCAAGGTCCGCTCGGGTCGCCATGCCGGCGGCACCAGCGGCATCGCGCCGGTCGATCTCGCGCTCGAAGCCGCCGACAAAGCCGGCCTGCCGCTGATGGCGCACATAGACGAGCCGCCGCCGGGCCGCTCGGAAGTGCTGCCGCGGCTGCGCAAGGGCGACATCCTCACCCACTGCTTCCGGCCGTTTCCCAACGCGCCGGTCTTCGCCTCGGGGGCGGTGCGGCCAGATATGCGGCTGGCGCGCGAGCGCGGCGTCATCTTCGACATCGGCCACGGCATGGGCTCGTTCGATTTCGAAGTGGCGAAAGCGATGCTCAGCGAGGGGCTGGCCCCGGACGTGATCAGCAGCGACGTGCATCTCTACTGCGTCGACGGGCCGGCCTTCGACATCCTGGTCTGCATGTCGAAGCTGCTGGCGCTCGGCATGCCGCTGGTCGAGGTGCTGCGCGCCGCCACGCAGCGCCCTGCCGAAGCGATCGCCAGGCCCGATCTCGGCAGGCTTGCGGTGGGTGCGGTCGGCGACATCGCGGTGTTGCGGCTGCGTCCGGGCCGCTTCACCTTTGTCGATTCGGTCGGCGCCTCGCTGGTCGCCGAGCAAAGGCTGGTCTCGGACGGAATCGTGGTCGGCGGCAGCTGGTGGCCGAACGAGGCGGTGGACGATCTCGGCGAGACCGAACGCTTCGAAGCGCATGCGCACGACACGCATGTCGAGGTGGCGAGCCGGCATTTCGGGCGTGGGTGATCTCCCCCCTTGAGGGGGAGATGTCGCCGAAGGCGACAGAGGGGGTCGGTTCGACCGGGCTCGTCTTCCTGCAACGGATGGAGGTTGGCGCTCGACGCGCGGCGCCCCCCTCTGGCCTGCCGGCCATCTCCCCCTCAAGGGGGGAGATCGGCCGTCACCGCCCCGGCGCTCCATAGACCGGCGTCGCAATGCCTTCCATGCGCGCCTTGATCTGCAGCGCGACGTACTTCGAATAGAAGCGCGACAGCGCCAGATTGCCGCCGTGGAACCACAGCGCTTCCTGTGCCGTCGGCTTCCACATGTTGCGCAATTCGCCTTGCCACGGACCCGGGTCGCCTTTCACGCCCGAGCCAATCCCCCAGCACGGGCCGACCTTGTCGGCGACTTCGCGCGAGACGATCGCCGCCACGGTTTCGTTCATCGAGAGATAGCCGGTGCAGGCGATGATTGCGTCGGCCGCCAGTTCGGTGCCGTCGTCGAAGAGGATGCCTGTCGGCGTCAGCGACTTGATCCCGACGCCGCTGCGGATGCCGATCTCGCCGTCAATGATCAGGTCGCAAGCGCCGACGTCGATGTAGAAGCCCGAGCCGGTGCGGTAGGCCTTCATCAAGAGCCCGGTCTCGTCGTCGCCGAAATCGATGGCGAAGCCGGCGCCGCGCAAGCGATCGTAGAAGGCCGCGTCGCGCGCCTTGATGATGTCGTAAAGCGCCCGCTGGCCTTGCGGCAGCAGCGCGAACGGCGTCGAGGCGACGATCATGTCCGCCTTTTCAGTGGTGATGCCGCGCGCCAGTGCCTTTTCCGAGAAGATCTCGAAGCCGATTTCCATCAGCGTGTCCGACTTGACCACCGTCGTCGGCGAGCGCTGGACCATGGTCACCTCAGCGCCGCTCTCCCAGAGATCGACGCTGACGTCATGGCCGGAACTTGCCGCGCCGATGACGGCGACCTTCTTGCCGCGGAATTTTTCGCCGCTGGAATACTGGCTGGAATGCAGGATTTCGCCGTCGAAGACCTCGGCGCCCGGCAGGTCGATGCGCCTGGGCGGGCCATAAGCACCGGTTGCAAAGACGATGTGCCTGGGCTTCAGCGTGATGCGCTCGCCGGCGCGATCGAGCTCGACCGTCCAGATTTTTTCGGCGTCGTCATAGGACGCGCTGACGCATGTCGTGGAGGTCCAGTAATTGAGCTCCATGACGCGCGTATACATCTCCAGCCAGTCACCCATCTTGTCCTTGGGCGTGAACACAGGCCAGTTCTCGGGAAACGGGATGTAGGGCAGATGGTCGTACCAGACCGGGTCGTGCAGCACGAGCGAGCGGTAGCGATTGCGCCAGGAATCGCCGGCCTGGGTGTTCTTCTCGATGACGATGGCCGGCACGCCCAATTGCCTGAGCCGCGCCCCCAGCATGATGCCGCCCTGGCCGCCGCCGATAACCAGGCAGTAGGGCTGTTGGCTAACGCCGAGGTCACGCGCCTCGCGGCGCCTCGCCTCCAGCCAGGTCTCGCGTTCCGGATCCGCCTTGTGGCGGACGCCCAGCGGCCGCGCCGGGCCCTTGCGCTCCTCCAACCCCTTGAGATCGCTCATCGCCGTAAACAGCGTCCGGCATTTGCCCTCCCTGAGGCGCATGACGCCTTGCCCCCACGCCGATGACGTCTCGAAGGCGAACCAGGCTTCGATCGTGCCCTCGTCCGAAGTCGCTTCGCCGCTGAGCTGCCACCGGGCAGGTTTTGTCGTTGCCAGCGTCGCCGCCAGCATGTCGCGGATCGCGGCGCGGCCCTCCATCGTCTTGATGTTCCAGGTGAAGGTCAGCAGATCGCGCCAGTAGCAGTCCTCGACGAACAAATTGGTTGCGGCCTCGACGTCGCCGGCCTCGAGTGCTCGCGCAAAAGAACCAAGCCAGGTGGCCGCCTGTTTCGTCGGTGCGATGTCGAGCATCTGTCTTCCCTAACTTCCAGTGACCTTTGCGCTGCCCTCATTCTTACCCTTTCCCGGTTCTTTGCGGGAGGGGGTAAGGGCCGTGCAGACAGTCCGGAAGCTAAGGGGCCAACGTAGGCCGAAGCGATCGCCGCTGCCGTCAGGCCCGCGCGCGGGCCTGATCCGAACCGCTATCCAGCCATGCAAGATCGTCCGGCGAAAGTGAAATGTCGAGCGCCTGGAGGCTGTCTTCCAATTCGTCGAGCGTGCGCGGCCCGATCAGCGGGACGGACGGAAACGGCTGCGCCAGGACATAGGCGAGCGCGACGTGGATCGGGCTCTTGCCCAGCCGTCTGGCGAGCTCGATGGCGCGGTCGCGACGGCCGAAATTCCTCTCCGAATACCAGACCCGGACCAGCTCCTCATTGTCGCGCCGGTCGCGGCCGGCGCGGTCGGTGAAGAAGCCGCGGCCCTGGCTCGACCAGGCGAAATTCGGCATCTGCCGGGCGGCGAGCCAGGCCTTCCATTCGTCGCTGGAGGAGGTGACGCAGCCTGCCCAGATCGGCTCCAGCATTTCGGCCAGCGAGAAATTGTTGGAAAGCGCGCCGGGCTTCTGCTTGCCGGTGCGCTCGGCATAGGCAATCGCCTTGTCCATGCGTTCCATCGTCCAGTTCGAGCCGCCGAACGGACCGCGAATGCGGCCGGCCTTGACCTCGCGGTCCATCGCATCGACGAATTCGTCGACCGGCACGTCCGGATTGTCGCGGTGCATGAAATAGACGTCGATATGGTCGGTCTGCAGCCGTTCGAGCGACTGGGTGAGCTGCTTGCCGATGACGTCGGGATAGCAGAGCGGCGAGTGCGCGCCCTTGCCGATGACCACCGACTGCTCGCGCACGCCGCGGTTCTTCAGCCACTGGCCGAGCAGCGTCTCGGTATAGCCGGAACCGTAGACGAAGGCGGTGTCGAACAGATTGCCGCCGGCCTCGAAATAGGCATCGAGCAGGATGGCGCCCGACGAAAAGGTGCGGAAATCCTCGAAGCCGAGCGCCAGGCACGAGGCCGGCCGCGGCAGGCCCGGAATGCTGCGCTTGGGGATGGCGGTTCCGCCGGAGCGCAGCTTCCGTCCGGAGATCGTGTTGACCCGCTTTGCCGGTTTCTCGATGTCGTATTCGAGCCCGATTGCGGCCCGCCATTTGTCGAGCACGCGCAGATTGCCGAGACTGTCGGCCCAGCCCATGCCGGGCCAGACGAACTCCTGCCTTCCGCCGAGAATGGCCTCGCCGGCGGCGTCGACCTCAAATGCGTACAGCCAGCCGTCCTCCGTGACCTCGACCACCTCGGTGTCACCCGGACGGATGATGCGGATTTCGCCGGTGCCGCCTTGCTGGCCGCCGGCATACCAGAAATCCGCCACCTCGATGCGGCCTTTGCTGCCGAGAATACGCAAGACATTGTCCTGAGCGAGCGAGATGCTGCAGGACACTTCCGCGACGATGCCGCCCGGAAA
Source organism: Mesorhizobium sp. M0808 (assembly GCF_040320025.1). Taxonomy (NCBI): domain Bacteria; kingdom Pseudomonadati; phylum Pseudomonadota; class Alphaproteobacteria; order Hyphomicrobiales; family Phyllobacteriaceae; genus Mesorhizobium; species Mesorhizobium sp. M0808. Next base: position 258,248 of record NZ_JAMYOX010000005.1, on the reverse strand, counting down.
ATGCAACAGCGCCGACGCCCATTCGTCGACGCCGGATTGGCCGAGATGCGCAGCGCCGACGACTTTGTCCGGCTCGGCGAAGGGCTTTCCCGCCGCGGCGCCGGCAATCAGCCGCGCCATCGAGACGGGATAACCGCCGACATCGAGAATGCCGCCGCCGGCGAGATCCTTGGCGTAGAGACGGTGCTCCGGCATGAAGCCCGGCATGGCGAAGCCGAAGCTGGATTTGATCATCTTGATGTCGCCGATCGCGTCGGCCCTGATCAGCTCGACCAGCTTGGCCGTCTGCGGATGCAGCCGGTACATGAAGGCTTCGCCGAGAAAGGTGCCGGCCTTGCGCGCGGCATGGATCATGGCGTCGGCTTCGAATGCGGTCAGGCCAAGCGGCTTTTCGCAAAGCACGTGCTTTCCGGCCTCGGCCGCCTTGATCGCCCATTCGGCATGGCTCGGATGCGGCGTCGAAATATAGATCGCGTCGACATCCGGATCGCCAACCAAAGCCTCGTAGCCGTCCAGGATGCGAGCGCCGGGGAAAGCCTCGGTGAGCCCCGCCTTGCCGGGATTGCGCGCCCCTAAGGCGACCAATGTGCCGGTGCGCGAATGGGCGACGCCCCCGGCAAAAGCCTTGGCGATGTTGCCGGGCCCGAGAATGCCCCAGCGAACTTTTTCTGGTTTGGACGTCATGTCAAATCTCCGTGGGGTGGCCGCGAGCAATCGCGATCGGACAAAAGAAAGATGGGTTAGCGAATGCGTGCGCCGGTGGCGTCGAAGAGAAGCGAGCGGTCGGCTTTGATCGACACCACCAGGTCGTCGCCGTTCGCGCGATGCCGCGAGGCCTCGCGCTCGATGATCAGTTCCTCGCGTCCGCCCCCGGTACCGGAATTGGCATAGACATAGCTCACCGATCCCAAGTGCTCGGCGACGTCGGCCTTGAGGGTAAGGTCGCAATCACCCTGGCCGGCGTCGAAGAAATGCTCCGGCCGCACGCCAAGCACAACATCGCCGCCTGTTGCAGGCAAGGCATCCGAAAGCGGCTTGCGCAGTCGCGCGCCGTGATGATTGACCAGTTCGACGACCGCCGCACCGTTGTCGGCCCCGACCATTTTTGCCGCCAAGAAGTTCATTTTCGGCGAGCCGACGAAGCCGGCAACGAAGCGGTTGGCGGGGTCGTCGTAGAGATCGAGCGGCGCGCCGATCTGCTCGATATTGCCGGCGTTGAGCACGACGATCCTGTCGGCCAGCGTCATCGCCTCGGTCTGGTCGTGCGTCACATAGACCATGGTAACGCCGAGCTCCTTATGAAGGCGCGATATCTCGACGCGCATCTGCACCCGGAGCTCGGCATCGAGATTGCTGAGCGGTTCGTCGAACAGGAACACTTGCGGCTCACGCACGATGGCGCGGCCGATGGCGACGCGCTGGCGCTGGCCGCCCGACAATTGCCGCGGCCGCCGCTTCATCAGCTCGGCGATGCGCAGGATTTCGGAAGCCCGCTTCACCCGCCGCTCGGTATCTGCCTTGGCGTTGCCGGTCATTCTCAGGCCGAAGCTCAGGTTCTGCTCGACCGTCATGTGCGGATAGAGCGCGTAGGACTGGAACACCATGGCGATGCCGCGATCGGCCGCCTCGACGTCGTTCACCACCTTGCCGCCAATGGCGATCTCGCCGTCGCTGATGTCCTCGAGCCCGGCGATCATCCGAAGCAGCGTGGACTTGCCGCAGCCGGAAGGGCCGACGAAGACGACGAATTCGCCGTCATCGATGTCGATATTGGCGCCGTGGACGATCTCGAAGACGCCGAAGCGCTTGATGACGTTTTTGAGTGTGACTGCCGCCATGCTGATCCTTACTTGATGGCGCCGGCGGCGATGCCGGCAACGAAATGGCGCTGCAGAAGCACGAACACGACGAGCATTGGCGCCGTCAGCATCACCGCGCCCGCCATGATGCCGCCCCAGGACACCTTGGTGAGACCGATCAGCGTGCCGAGCGCCACGGGCGCGGTCATTGCGCCCGGCTTGGAATTGATCAGCAGCGGCCAGAGATAGTTGTTCCAGGAGGCAAGGAAGAGGATGATGGCGAGCGCCGCCAGCATCGGCCGCGCCAGAGGCAGTGCGACGAACAGGAATATCCGCCATTCCTTGACGCCCTCGACCTTGGCGGCGTCGAACAGCTCGTGCGGCATCATCGAAAAACTCTGCCGCATGAAGAGCACGCCCAGCGAATTGAACAGCGGCGGCACGATCAGCGCCACCCAAGTGTTGGCGAGCTTGAAGTCGCGCGCCACCATGATGAATTGCGGGATCAGCACGACCGCATAGGGCAGCGTGATGGTGCCGAAGATGATGGCGACGACCATGCCCTTGCCGAAGAAGTTGTAACGCGCCAGCGCCCAGCCGGCCATCGAGGTCAGCATCACCGACAGGAAGGTATAGGTCACCGCCACGGAGACGGAGATGCCGATGGCGCCGATGAAATTGGTGCCGCGCTGCAGATTGCTGACATTGTCGAGGAAATTGCCATGCGGCAAAAGCTCGATGTCGGGGCTGAAGATGCCGTTGTCGGGCATCGTCGAAAAAACCACCATCATCCACAGCGGAAACAGCCAGACCAGCGCCAGCGGCGTCAGGAACAGATGCAGCGCGATGCTGCGTCCCAATCTGGCCTGGGAACGGCTGACTCTTGAGTGCGAGGTCATTTCGGTTCCCTCGTCAGCCATATCTGCACCAGCGAAATGGCAATCGCCAGCCCGGCCATGGTGTAGGCGACGGCCGAAGCGTAGCCGAAATTGAGCGACCGGAAGCCCTGGCGGTAAAGCAGCAGCCCGAGCGTTTCGGTGCCGCCGCCCGGCCCGCCGCGCTCGGTGATCAGGAAGGGCTCGGTGAACAGCTGCATGGTGCCGATGATCGACAGCACGGCGCAGAACACAATGATCGGCTTGAGCAGCGGCAGCGTGATGTAGAAGAACTGTTTGACCTTGCTGACCCGGTCCAGGGTCGCCGCCTCGTAGACATCCTCGGGAATCGACTGCAGGCCGGCGAGCAGGATGATGGCGTTGTAGCCGGCCCAGCGCCACGTCACCGCCATCATGATCACCGCCATCGCCGGGGTGACGTTGGTAAACCAGTCGACACTGGGCAGGCCGATGCTGTTCAGCAATTTGTTGATGATGCCGTAGTCGAGATTGAACATCAGCCGGAAAACCGCCGAATAGGCGACCTCGCCGACCACGACCGGCGCGAAGAAGGCAAAGCGGAACAGGCCACGGGCCTTGAGCAGTGGCGAATTCAAAAGCACCGCCATCACAATCGCCAGCGAAATCATCACCGGCACCTGGATGACAAGGATCAGCAATGTGTTCTTCAAGGCATTGAAGAAGGCCGGATCGCCGATCAGCCGGCCCCAGTTGAAGGTCGGCGCGAAGCGCCACGGCACGGTGCGCGTCGCCTGGAACGAGATCAGGAACGAATCGATGATCGGCCACAGCCAGAAGATCGAAAAAATCAGCAGATACGGCGCGAGGAAGCGATACGCCGTGGCGTTCTGGTAGCGCATCGTTTTCCTCCTTTCTGCTTTCAAGTTCTTGCCTTCTCCCCTTGTGGGAGAAGGTGGATCGGCGCGAAGCGCCGAGACGGATGAGGGGTGTTGGAAGGAATGCCGTCCGAGCCAAGCTGGAGCACCCCTCATCCGTCGCCTTCGGCGATCCCTTCTCCCACAAGGGGAGAAGGGGAGCCGCGCGCTCGGAGCCGCCTCGTCTAGATCACGACTTGACCGGCAGGCCGGTCGCCGCTGCGATCTGGCTTGCGGCATCGTCGAGCGCTGCCTTGGCGTCGGGATAGCCGCCGGCCAGATATTTGGTCTGCACCGCGCGGATGATGATTTCGGCGTCGCTCTGGAACGGCGTGCCGCGGCTGGGGACGACCTTGGGCAAGGTGCCGAGGATGTCCTTCCACACGGCTTGGCCACCCCAATAGGGCAGGCCTTCGGAGACATAAGGGTCGTTGAGCGCCGAGATCAGCGACGGCACCAGGCCGAAGCCTTTCAGCATGGTGATCTGGCCCTCATTCGTGGCAAGCGTGTATTTCAGATAGGCGTAGGCGGCTTCCTTGTTCTTCGATACCGAGGTGATGGCGAGCGAGGAGCCGCCGAGATTGGCGGCGCGCGGACCGTCGGCGGTCAGGCTCGGCATCAGATAGACGCCCCATTTGCCTGCCCCATCGGGCGATTCGGTGCGCACGGTGCCTTCATACCAGCCGCCATACATCTGCGTGGCGACCTTGCCGGCGGTGTTGTTGGTGATCTTGGTGCTCCAGTCGGCAGAGGAAATGATGCCGGCGTCCTTCATCTCCTTGATCTTGGTCATGGCATCGACGCATTTGGGCTGGTTGACCGTGATCGATTGCCCGTCGGCGGAGAAGTAGGCGCAACCCTGCTCGTTGGAGATCATGCGGAAGAATTCGGAATCGCCGTTGAAATCGGCGTTGGTCATCGTGACGCCGGGATTGGCGGCCTGGATTTTCTTGGCGGCGGCGATGAAATCGTCCCAGGTCTTGATCGAGGACGGATCGACGCCAGCCTTCTCGTAGAAGTCGCGGCGGTAGAACATCGCCACTGGACCGGAATCCCAGGGCATCGCATAGGCCTTGTCGTCAACCTCGAGCTCGGTACGCTTGAAGTCGGGGAATTTTGCCTGGTCTTCCGCGGTGTAGCCGAGCGTATGCAGGTCGACGAAGCAATCCGGGAACTGGCTCCAGTAGTTTTCGGCTTCGCCGTTCTCGATCGTAACGATGTCAGGCAGCCCCTCGCCGCCGGCAGCACAGCCGGCGATCGATTTGTCGTAGGTCGGCTGGTTGCCAAGGTCCTCGACCGTCACCTTGATGTCGGGATACTGCTTGTTGAAGCCCGCTATGGTGGCCTTCAGCGACGAAGCGGCGATATTCCAGCTCCAGATCGTGATTTCACCGGACTGCGCAAAGGCCGGGCTGGAGCCCAAGGCAAGCGCGAGCGCGGCGCAGGTCAATTTTATGCGCATTGAAATCCTCCCATTTCAGTTGCTCTCTGTTTGCGAGCGTGGCTAGACTAGGCCTCGGGAAAGCCTTGTCCGCGACAAAGGGAATAAGAAATGAGCGGAAAGTAAGATGCCGGAAAGGCCGTTTTACCAGCCTGGCGCCAGCAGCGTGGAGGGCCTGCCGCTGCTGCTGCAGATGTTCCACACCCAGCCCCTGGTGATGCTCAAGCCGCATTGGCACGCCCAGGTCGAGGTGAATTTCATCGTGCGTGGCGCCGTGCATTACCGCATGGACGGGCACGGGCTTTCGCTTTCTGCGGGCGAGATGTGCCTGTTCTGGGGCGGCCTGCCGCACCAGATGGACGAAGCCTCCGACGATGCCATCTATGCCGGCGCGCATCTGCCGCTGGTGCATTTCTTCCGGCTGCATTTGCCCGTGGAGGTGCGCAACAGGCTGATGACCGGCGCGACGCTGGTGACCGACGCCACCGACCGGTCGGACGACCACAATTTCGAGCGCTGGAACCGCTATGCCCGCTCCGGCGACCCGGTCAAGGCCGAGCATGCCGTCAACGAGCTTTTGCTGCGGCTGGAGCGGGTGCGCTTCGAGCCTTACCGGCTGGTGCCCGAAACCCCGGTCGAACAGGAGATAGGCAGTCCCTTCGATCAGCAATCGCTGCGCAATGTCGGGCGCATGTGCGACTTCATCGCCGAGAATTTCCTCTACGAGATTGATTGCGTCGACATCGCCGCGGCGGCCGATATCCATCCCAAATACGCCATGAGCATCTTCAAGAAATCGACCGGCATGACGCTCAATGAATATGTGAATTTGCTGCGCCTCAGCTACGCGCAGGCGCTGCTGATGCATCAGGATGCCAATGTGCTGCGCGTCGCCATGGAATCGGGCTTCGGCTCGCTCAGTGCCTTCAACAAGTCGTTCCGCAAGCTTTCCGGCATGTCGCCGTCGGATTTCCGCAGGGGCGTGGCCGGCGCCAGATAACGGCTGGATTCAGCCGATAATATCCAGGCGCCTCGGCAGGCGGTTCATCGGCGACGGCCCGTTGGCGGTGATCAGGAACTGGTCCTCGAGATTGAAGCTGGCGAGACCGTCGATGTAGAGCGGGATCTCGAATGCCAGCACCATGCCGGCCTCGATCACGACATTGCTGTCGGCCGAGATGAACGGCCATTGCTCTGAAAACACGGAATGGCCGACGCCGTGGCCGAAATGGCCGCGGCGATAGGAATGCAGGCCCTGGCGCGCCAGGCTTTCGCTGGCGGCGCGATGCACGGCGGCTAACGGCTTTCCGGGCATAAGCGCGGCAAGCCCGTCGGCGAAGGCGCGTTCGGCTATCGCATGCAATTCGGCCTGTTCGGGCGACGGCGGCCCGAAGGTGAAATTCCGCGACATATCCGAGGCATAGCCGTTCACGCTGCACACCATGTCGGCCTTCAGCGGATCGCCGGCGCCGGCGACGGCGTCGGCGCCTTTTGGGCGAGCGCCCAGCGTGACGTATTCCGCCGTCGAGATTTGCTGCGACGACCCGGCGGCTGCATCCGCGACGCCTTGCCGGTAAAGCGCGACCAGCTCAGACTGACGCATGCCGGTCGTCGCATGCTGCTGCAGCCGCGACAGGCCGGCTTCCGACAGGGCGATGCCCTGCTGCAGAAGGTCGATCTCGCTCTGCGATTTGATTGCCCGCAGCCTGTCGAGAACCGGCGAGCCGTTGACCAGGGCAGTGCCCGGCAACATCGCCTGCATCGCGGAAAAATCGCTGGCCGAGACGAAATCCAGCTCGATGCCGAGCGTCGCACGCTCCAGCCCGAATTCTGCGAGGATCGTTTTCAGCTCGCGGACGGAGCGGGCAAGCTCGAAGGTCGCCGGACGTGAAAAACCGGGGGCGCGGCCAACCAGGCCGGCCTCGATGCGCTGCGCAACAGGCCGGTCGGCCGTCGCAGGCTCGAGCGACGCCGATTCGATCCAGATCGCATGCGTGCGCAGCACGGCGCCGGCCATCGCCGCCCGGAGCTGGGCAGCCTGGAAATCCGCCACCACGACGCCGATCGGCAGGTCGCCTCGCTTGGGAATAACGACGAAACCGGCGCCGGCCCGCCGGAACAGGCCGGCCGGGCCGATCCAGGCACCAGTGGCATATTGGAACGCCTCGGGCTCGCAAAGCACCAGCGCCTCGATGCCGGCGCGCTGCATCAGGTCAGTTGCGCGCTCGCGGTCGACAAAGCCGGTCATGGGATCTCCTCGAATGCACTCGAATCCGACGCCGATGCGGCGGCGTTTGGCTTTAGCGTAGCTTCAGTGCCGCCGTGGAGCAGCTTTTTTCTGGAAGCGCTGTTCACCTTGAGAGTTCGTCGCCTGGAAACGAAAAAAGCCGCGGCGAACCACGGCTTTCAACGCGACAAGTGGTCTGTTTCGAATGCTTACTCGGTTTCGTCAGAGGTGTCGTCGGCAGTGTCTGCCGCGTCTTTCGCGGCCTTTCTATCCAGCGCTGCCTGCAAGGCCAGCGTAGCCTGCGGTGAGGCCGGTGTCGTGGCAACGACCGCCATTGCATGAGCAACGCCGGTCGTCGACTTGTCCTTGGCCGCGGCGGAAGTGGCGGCTCCGTGTCCCTGCGAGCCGGCCCCGGCCGAGTTTCCGCCGTTACCGTTGCTGCCGCCATTGCCGTTGCCATTGCCATTGCCCCCGGGAGCAGCGAGGACCGGAGACGCGACAAGGGTGAGAGCGGCTACAGTCGCGAATAGACGGGTGCGCGTTTTCATAGTTCCTCCTTCGAGTCGCCCTCCCGCCAGGATGGGTTCCAGATGAAAAACGTCAGGACTTCCGAATCCGAAAGTCGGCTGTTACCTAGCTTTGTTCAAATACAGTATTCTACAAGACGGACCTTGGTCCGAAATCGATACGCAAAAGTCCTGAATTTGTCGGCAGCGTACTTCGCGCGACCGCAGCGGCGGGATTTTGCTGCCGGCAGATCCAGCGCCGCTACAGCGCAGTGTGCGTCGGCTGACATGAGGCTAGGGTCGAGGAAACCTAGCTGCTCGGCCATCGGTGAGATCATTCAAGGCGATTGAGGAACATTCCACAGTTCGTGAAGTTGGAGGCGCAGGCGCGCTTTTGAGGTGCCAAAATGTTTGATGCCGGCGGTCTTTTGGGAGGAAGCCATGATCCGCGTCACGCCTGCATTTCGTGTTTCGCGCCGCCGCGCATTGCAGTTTGGCCTGGGAGCCACGCTCGCTTCGGCCACCGGCCTTGCCCCGGTTTCCCGGGCCTATGCGCAGGATGAGGTCAAAGACGAAGACATTTTCCGGTTCGCCCTCAATCTCGAATATATGGAAGCCGAATATTACCTGCGCGGTACAACCGGAAAAGGGATCGAAGACTCGGATGCTGGCCCGAAGGCCGGCGCTGTCGTTGGCGGCAAACAGGTCAGCTTTGACACGCCTGCAATCGGCGAGTTCATGCGCCCATGGCGTCCAAAAAGCTAGTGAGTTCAAATGGCTCGCACGAAAAGATTCGAACTCCTGACCCCCAGATTCTGGTCTGAGAGTCGAGATCTAGGCGGTTCGAACGTGTCCCCTACTCCGTCAACGCTCCGGCTTCCCACCGCCAAGGCACATCATGGTTTAGGAGCTTGGCTTAGACGCTCGAAGTGAAGTACCCAGCCCATACCTTATTCCATTCTGGAGTTTCCACGTTGATCGTAGCGGTCAAGGCCGCCGAGAATCCGAGATGGTCAATACCAGTGAAATGATGCAGGTTCTTCTGGACCACGTGGCAAGCAGGCCGCTGAGCAGACGTAGCTTCCTGGTTTCAGCATATGGACCCTCTTTGTAATACGAATTGAAAATTGCGCCCTCATGTTTCAGAACAGGTCGGTAGACCCGCGAGGATGATTTCGAATCCTGCGGGTCGCTCACGGTCCTCAAGGCGAGAATTCTAAGAGACGTTCAACAATGACCCAGCACGCAGAAAACGCTCGAATTCTCATGTACAGCCACGACACGTTCGGGCTCGGCCATTTGCAGCGCTGCCGGACTATCGCGCATTCGCTGGTCGAGGATTTCCGCGGACTTCAGGTGCTCATCATTTCGGGTGCGACTATCGCTGGCGCCTTCGATTACCGCGCCCGTGTCGACTTCGTGAAGATCCCCAGCGTCATCAAGCTGCGCAACGGCGAATACACCTCGCTGGAAAAGGACATCGATCTGCATGAGACGCTAAGGATGCGCCAGTCGATCATCCGCCATACAGCTGAGACCTTCCGGCCGGATATCTTCATCGTCGACAAGGAACCGCTCGGCCTGCGCGGTGAGATTGAGGACACGCTGTCCTACCTCAAGACGCGAGGCACCACGCTGGTGCTTGGCCTGCGCGAGGTGATGGATGCGCCGCATCTGCTCGAAGCAGAGTGGGCACGCAGAGACGTGATGCGCAAGATAGGCGTCTTCTACGACAAGGTCTGGGCCTATGGTCCGCCGGATTTCTACGATCCGTTGACGGGCTTGGATGTGCCCCCGGCTGTCAGGGCAAAGATGAGGTTCGTCGGTTTCCTGCAACGGAGCCTGCAGCGGAACGAGTTGCCCGGCCACCGACCCGAGGGCGACTATATCCTCGTTACTACCGGTGGCGGCGGTGACGGCGCCGATCTGATCCACGACGTCATCGATGCCTATCAACAGGATCCGCAATTGCAGCATAGAGCCCTGATCGTGCTTGGGCCTTACATGCCGGCGCGCAAGCGCAACAAGCTGCTCAAGAAGGGGTCCAAGATCCCCTACATCAAGATCATCGAGTTCGACAACCGGATGGAAGACCTGATTGCCGGCGCCAAGGCGGTAGTGGCGATGGGCGGCTACAACACCTATTGCGAGATACTGTCTTTCGACAAGCCGGCGCTGATCGTGCCGCGCGTCGAGCCCCGCCAGGAACAACTGATCCGCGCACGGCGCGCAGCCGAACTCGGCCTCATCGAGATGCTTTTGCCGGAAGAAGCCGAGGATTCCGGGCGGTTTGCTGATGCACTGAAGGTGCTGCCGGACCGGCCCCGCCCATCGCAGAGCAATCCGCATCTGACGCTGGAAGGGCTGCCTCATATTTCCGAAATCGTCGCGGAACTGCTCGACCGGCGGGCCGGCCATCACCTTTCGGTCATTGAAGGAATGACCTGAGTTGCAACATCGCAAGATCGTCGTGGTTCTGAAGGGTTATCCGCGGCTGTCCGAAACCTTCATCGCGCAGGAACTGCTCGGTCTTGAGCGTGCGGGGTTCGACCTGATACTCGTCGCGCTCAGGCGGCCGACCGACGAAAAACGCCACCCCGTGCATGACGAGATCAAAGCGCCCGTCCATTATCTGCCGGAATATCTGCATGAAGAGCCGCTGCGCGTGCTTCGCTCGCTGTTTGCCTGTCTGCTGCGTCCGGGCTTCTGGCGCGCGCTCGGATCGCTGGCTGCCGATATGCCCCGCGACTTTACGCGCAATCGCGCGCGCCGCTTCGGGCAAGCGCTCGTGCTGGCGGCCGAATGGCCGGAAAACGCGGGCTGGCTGCATGCACATTTCGCGCACACGCCTGCATCGGTGACGCGCTATGCCAGCCAGCTTCGTGGCCTGCCCTGGACCTGCTCGGCCCATGCCAAGGACATCTGGACTTCGGCGGACTGGGATCTGGCCGGCAAGCTTTCCTCGGCGCGCTGGACGGTCACTTGCACGAAAACCGGCTTCGACCGTCTGAAAAAACTCGCTAACGGCAACTCGTCTGTGCATCTGAGCTATCATGGGCTCGACCTTGATCGCTTCGGCAGTTACGGCGAGGCGCGAAAGCAGCATGACGGCTCGGCTCTGGACGAACCGGTTGTCGTTCTGAGTGTCGGGCGCGCCGTTGAAAAGAAAGGTTACGATACGTTGCTGGAGGCCCTTGCCCTGTTGCCCGGCGATTTGGCGTGGCGTTTCGAGCATATCGGCGGCGGCGAAGAACTGGAACGGTTCAAGGCGCTGGCGCAAAAGCTCGGCCTGGATGGTCGCGTCTCTTGGAAAGGCGCGCTAGCGCAGGAGGAGGTGCTTGAGCACTACCGCCGCGCCGACATCTTCGCCCTGGCCTGCAGGATCACCGCAAATGGCGACCGCGACGGTCTGCCGAACGTTCTGGTGGAGGCGGCTAGCCAGCGGCTTGCCTGCGTGTCGACCGATATTTCCGGCGTGCCGGAGTTTTTATCGCCGGATGAAACCGGGTTGCTGGTTCCGACGGAAAACCCGATTGCCCTGGCACAGGCGCTGGAGCGCCTGATCCGTGATCCCGTGCTCCGCGACCGCCTCGGCGACGCCGCAGAGCGGCGCGTGCGCGGCAATTTCGATCATATGGCAAGCATTGGACAGCTCAAGGAACTGTTCGAGCGGGAGTGGCGGGCCGCCGAATGAAGCGGCTGCGCGCTTTCTTCTATGTCCAGCACCTGCTCGGCATCGGCCATCTCGCGCGCGCCAGCCGCATTGCGGCGGCTCTGGTCGATGACGGGTTTGACGTTACCGTCGTGACCGGCGGAGCGCCGATCGCCGGGTTTCCGGGATTGGGTGTACAATCTGTAACCCTGCCACCTGTCACCTCCGGTGATGAAGGATTTTCGGGACTTGTCGACCTGCAAGGCAACCCGATCGACGATGATTTCAAGAAATGGCGTTCAGAGATGCTGCTGCAGGCATTCCGGGATTGCAGGCCTGATATCGTCATTGTCGAGGCGTTTCCATTTGGACGCCGGCAGATGCGTTTCGAACTCTTGCCGCTGATCGAGGCCATCGACGCGACGTCGCCCAGACCACTGCTGGCGACGTCCGTCCGTGATATCCTCCAGGAGCGCGTCAAGCTGGGCCGAAACGAGGAAACGGTCGATCTCATCAACAGGCATTTCGATCTTGTTATGGTCCACGGCGATCCGGCTTTCGCAACCATCGACAAGACATTTCCACTGGCTGGGGCGATCAGGGCCGAGGTCACCTACACGGGGCTCGTTGCCGCGCCGCCATCGCCCGCGGCCTCCGAGCGCTTCGACGTTCTGGTGTCGGTTGGCGGCGGGGCTGCCGGAAAGAGCCTTGTCAGATCCACCATCGCAGCGGCGCGGAATGCCAACAACGCTTGGAAATGGTGTTTGATCACCGGCCCAAACCTGCCGAAAGACGAGTTTGACGCGATCGCACGCGATGCCACGCCGGGCCTGTCCATCTTCCGGTTCCGCGAGGATTTCGCCAGCCTGCTGACCGGCGCCCGCCTGTCAGTCTCGCAGGCGGGTTACAACACGGTCTGCGATGTCCTGCGCGCGGGTTGTCGCTCCCTGCTCGTCCCATTTGCAGCGGGCGGGGAAACCGAACAGACGGTTCGCGCCCTGATGCTCGAAGAACTCGGTCTTGCAACGGTGCTGATGGAAAAGGACCTGACGCCTGAAGGTTTGGCGCAAGCGATCGAACAAGCGCTTGTGGAACCGACGCCATCCGCACATCGTCTCGATCTGGAAGGCGCGCATCGCTCCGCGCAAATCCTGCGCGAGCGGCATCGAACATGGTCCCTAAATGTGGGGCCCGGTTTCGGAAAAGTTCATGATTAAGTAGACGATAGATCCTAGAGCGGTTCATCGTTTCACGCAGAACCGCTCTGTCTCTTTGTTTTGACGCAATTCCGGACGGAAAGCCGTTTCCACACTTTCCTGCAAATGCTCTAACGCGTCGCGTCTGGTGAGATTCGTGCGACGCGCTTCAAGTCCTGTTTTTATGCGTGTCGTTGTCCCAAAACCGCTACGCGCTTTTGGGCGAAATGCATCAAACAGTTCCAATCAGCATGAAGCGCGTATAATTTTTTGTCGGCAGTTCGCCGGAGAACCGCACCTCCCGTAGCGCCGCCATTTCCTCGAAGGCTGCAAGCGAAGCCACGCAGTTGATGTGCGTCGGCTCGCTAAAATAATCGTTCGATTGCAGCAGTACATTCGTGCCCGGCGGAAGCAGAGCAAGCCAGGCGCGCAGATCGGCTATATGTTCGCAGCTCGTATTGACCATCAGATCGGGCCGCCCGGCCGCATAGTCGAGTGCGTACATATCTGCCGTCAGCGCCCGGAACCGGTCGCCGGCTTCCCGGTTGAGGGTCCGGGCGACCGGCGCGACTTCGGGATCGATGTCGATGCTATCGACCGCCGCGATGTCGAAGCGAGCGTCGTTGAAAAGCATTGCCGGCAATACGCCGTACCATCCACCCAGAACCCATATGCGCCCGAAGCGGCCGCCGCCGCTTTCGAACAGCCTGTCGAGCGCCCACATCTTGCAGGCGACCTGCTTGTGGTTGAAGGCGTTGGCGATATCGGCCTTCGGATGCTTGGCGACGACGCGCGCCAGGCCTGCCACGAGAGGGCAGTTGACATAAGCAGCAATTCCCCGCGTGAGGTCCAAGGCTTGCTCGTGCCAGTCCATGGCATTGCGTGGTTGCGTGACATCCATCATAATTCGTCTTGTATGTTGGGATTTTGGGCGACACAACGCAATCTTGCCTTCCGCAAGACTGTTTGATTCCGCGGACGTGATCATGCTGCAAGCCGCTTGGCTATTGCCCGGTGCCGGAGAGAGCCTGTTGCATCTGTCCGGATCATCGGCGTCCATCCGCCAGCACCAGCCGCGCAGCTGCGGCCTCGTGCTGCTCGGCTGTTCGCCAAAGCCCTACGAAAGCCGCGGACCGTTTGGCCAGCTGCTTTCTTCGCCGATCAACAATGCCCATGTCGTTGCCATCGACCATGCGCCGGAACTGGATCGCGCCGCCTCGCAGGTTCCTTGCATCGTTGAGCGCAGGACAAGGTCCGTGCACAGCAGCTTCGAACTTGTCGTTGGCGATGAAGAAATTGCCGATACGCCATTCGCCAGCAGGTGCTTTTACATCCTGCATCCTTCCAACTGAAGGGTCCACAGTCGCATATGGAAGCCAGCCTAGCCCGCTATATCTGGACGCACACCAAGAAGCAGCAGCTCTGGATATTGATGATCGTCGTGCTTTCGATGATCCCGTATTTCATGTCCTTCGACCTGCCGAAGCTGATCGTCAACGGACCGATCCAAGGTCGCGGCTTCGAGCAACCGGGCGCGACCCAGCCATTCATGAGGCTACATTATAACCTGCCGTTCATTGGAGAGGTCCAGTTCTTCTCCGGTTTTCAGCTCGACCGCGAGGAGACCCTGTTTGCCCTGAGCCTTGTGTTCCTCTTGCTAGTCGTCATCAACGGCCTGTTCAAATTCTACATCAACACCTACAAGGGCCGCCTCGGCGAACGCATGCTGCGGCGTATCCGCTTCGATCTGGTCGACCGTGTGCTGCGTTTTCCGCCGGTTTACTTCAAGCGGGTGAAATCCGCCGAAGTGGCGACCATGGTGAAGGACGAGGTGGAGCCGCTGGGCGGCTTCATCGGCGACGCCTTCCTGCAGCCGGTACTGCTCGGCGGCCAAGCGCTGACGGCCATGCTGTTCATCATGATCCAGAACGTCTGGCTCGGAATGATAGCGGTCGTGATCGTGGCGATCCAGATCGTGCTCATCCCGCGAATGCGGCGGCGGCTGATCGTGCTCGGGCGCCAACGGCAGTTGACGGCGCGCGCGCTTTCGGGCCGGGTTGGCGAAATCGTCGACGGCATCGGCGCGGTTCACGTCCACGATACATCAAACTACGAGCGCGCCGACATAGCTGCCCGGCTCGGGCTCATCTTCAAGATCCGCTTCGATCTTTACCAATGGAAATTCATGGTGAAGTTCCTCAACAATTTTCTCGCGCAGCTCACGCCCTTTCTGTTCTACATGATCGGCGGGTATCTGGTCCTCCAGGGGCGGCTGGACGTCGGCCAGCTCGTGGCCGTGATCGGCGCCTACAAGGACCTGCCCGGACCGATGAAGGAACTGATCGACTGGGATCAGGATCGGCAGGATGTCCAGGTCAAATATCAACAGGTCGTTGAACAGTTCACCGTCGAAGGTCTCATCGCGCCGAAAATCGGGGTATTGACGATCGACGATCCCGATCCGATGACCAAGCCGCTGTCGGCGATCAATCTGTCCGTAGCAGACGATGGCGGTGCAATGCTCCTCAACCGTATCTCCCTCCAGGTCAAGCCGGGTGAGACGGTGGCACTGGTCAGTACCGCAACAGGTGGAGCGGAGGCGCTTGCAGAAGCCTTCGCGCGGCTGAACTGGCCGGACAGCGGAAGGGTCGCTTCGGGCACCGACGACCTGCTTGAACTCCCCGAAGCAGTAACCGGCCGGCGCATGTCGTATGCCTCGTCGGATGTTTTCCTGTTCCAGGCAAGCCTCCGCGACAACCTGCTCTACGGGTTGAAGCATGCGCCGCTGACATCGGTGCCTTATGACGGTGCTGCGGCAGATCAGCACCGCTGGAACATTCACGAGGCGCGCCGGTCGGGCAATCCGGATCTTGATATCCACAGCGACTGGATCAACTATGCTTCCGCTGGCGCTACCGGCCCGCACGACCTCTTTGAAGCCGTGCGCCGGGTGCTCGACGCGGTTGTTCTGTCGCGTGACATTCTGGATCTCGGCTTGCGCTCTTCGGCCGACCTCACGCGTCACACGGAGCTTGCCAGGCGGATCGTCGAACTGCGTGCGGCGCTGCGGACCCGGCTGGAACAAGAGGGGCTGAGCGGACTGGTGGTTCCTTTCGAACCGGGCGCCTACAACAAGGAAGCAACGATCGGCCAAAACCTGCTCTTCGGCGCTGCCGCCGGCCCCGAACTGGCCGATAGGGCCCTGGCGGCCAATCCCTATTTTGCTTCCGTGCTGAGGCAAGCCGGCCTCGACCGCACGCTCTACGAAATGGGCTTGGAGATCGCCAAACAGGCGATCGAGCTGTTTGCCGACCTGCCGCCCGATCACCAGTTCTTCCAGCAGCTCGCCTTCATGAGCGCGGAGGAGATACCCGCCTACGAAACCTTGCTGCAACGGCTCAAGAACCGTCCCTACGAGGCGGTTTCGGAGAACGATCGCGCCATGATCGTCACCTTGAGCTTTGCCTACATCGAGCCCCGGCACCGCTTCGGCCTGCTGAGCGACGAGCTGATGAGCAAGATCGTCGCTGCACGCAACCGGTTCTATGAAGACCTGCCGCCCGAGCTGCACAATGCGGTCGAACGGTATGATCCTGCCAAATACATTGCCGCGGCCACCGTCATGGATAATGTCCTGTTCGGGCGTGTGGGCAACAATCATCCCGACGCGCCCGACCGCATACGCTCCATCGTCTATGACATTCTTGACGAACTGGGGCTTTATGGCGAACTTCTGGATGTCGGCCTGGACTTCAACGTCGGCTCCGGCGGCAGGCGGCTGACCGGTGGACAGCGACAGAAGCTCGATGTTGCCCGGGCCTTGCTCAAGCGTCCCGATTTTCTCATTCTCAACCGGCCGCTGTCGGCGCTAGACCAGCGCATGCAGGATAAGGTGCTGCGAAATGTGCTCGAGGAAGCCAGGCGCGACGGCCATTCGCCGGCAATTGTGTGGGTCGTGACGAATCCGGCAATGGCGATGATGTTCGATCGCGTTATCGTCTTCGACTCGGGTCAATTGGCGGAAGACGGAACACACGAGACACTTTTGGCAGGGAACGGTATCTTCAAGGAACTGTTGTCATAGAGCAACGGACATTCAAATGGGATCATTCTGCCGGTGCACGATATCGGGCTCGCCACCTTTCGCGTGGTTTGTCTCGCCATCCCGGAAAGAGAATTGATTCCATCTGGGCGTCCGTTGCTCTAGTCTGGCAAACGCGAATTTTGGAAGGTTTGCGACAATGCTGCTCAAGGATGAAGTTGGAATGCTGCAACGCGTTCCCTTGTTCTCTGCCATCGAGCCGACAAAGCTCAAGCTGCTTGCGTTCACATCCGATCGTGTGAGCTACAGCGCCGGCCAGATCCTTTTCCGGCAGGGCGACGAGGGAGACGCCGCCTATGTCATCCTTTCAGGCAGGGCGGATATTCTTGTCGATTCCGACAGCGGACCGATAAAAGTTGCCGAACTGGAGCCAAATTCGATCGTTGGCGAGATCGCCATATTGTGCAACAGCTCCCGCACTGCCACCGTCAGAGCGGCAAGTCCGCTGGAAGCCCTGAGAATCCGCAAGGATCATTTCCTGAGGCTTATGAGGGAGTTCCCGGAAATGACCATCGAGATATTGCGGGTTCTTGCCGATCGCCTAAGCCATACGACCGCGGATCTGATCGACGCACGAAGCGCCAAATAACGAAGGACGTGCGCTCGATCCTCGCCGTCGTGACGGCACTGTCCTCTCGCTGAGAAGATCACCCGGAGAAAGCCTGTCTCGCCTAGCAGCAGTTGTTTGGATATGATGGGCGAAGGGGTAGCATGGACGACAACGTTTTCCTGGTCAGGTTTTGGGGTGTCCGCGGCAGCATTTCGGTATCAGGGCCAGAATTCTCTCGCTATGGCGGCAACTCAATCTGCGTCGAGATGCGATGCGGTAAGCATACGCTTCTGTTCGACGCAGGCTCTGGCCTACGGCCTGCCGGCGCGGCGCTTCAGGCGTTGGGCGTGACCGATTTCGACCTGCTTTTCACCCATTGCCATTACGATCACATCATCGGGCTGCCGTCTTTTGCGCCGATCTATGACCGGGGCGCCAAGGTTACGCTTTGGTCCGGGCATCTTGCAGGACACATGACGACCCGGCAGATGGTCGATGAGTTCATGCGGCCGCCGTGGTTTCCGGTGAAACTGGAGGCCTGCAAGGCAAGCCTCGACTATCGCGATTTCGTATCCGGAGACGTGCTTCGCCCGCGCGAAGGGGTGGTGGTCCGAACCGGCAGTCTTATGCATCCGGGCGGCTGCATAGGCTACCGGGTCGAATGGGGCGGCGGCGTCGTGGCGGTGATCACAGACACTGAGCACGAGCCGGACAAACTCGATCAGGCGGTGCTCGGCCTGATCGAAGATGCCGACCTCGTCATTTACGATTGCACCTACACCGAGGAGGAAATGGAACGCCGCCGCGGTTACGGGCACTCGACTTGGCAACAGGGCGTCAAGCTCTGTGAGGCGGCCGGTGCGCGGAGGCTTGCGCTGTTTCACCACGATCCGACACGCACCGACAAGGAACTGGACAAGATCCAGAAACTGGCCAAGGACAGGTTTACCGGCGCTTTTGCCGCGCGGGATGGCCAGACGCTCAAACTTCCAGTCTCATTGCGCAAAAGGCGCTGAGCTATTTTCCTCTATCTCTTTGTTTTGACGCAATTCCGGACGGAAACCGTTCATACTTTCCTGGAATTGTTCTACCGGCGCTGCGCCCGATCAATGTCCTGATCGGAAGCCATGCGCAGGCTTCAGTCTGTGCGGTGACTGTGAACAGCCGTTCGAGGAAGAGCCAGGCCGATTCATCATGTACGAGATGGTGGGTGAGCAGGCCCACCGGTTCGCCCCCATCGAATGCATGCTGCAATTGCGCGATGATAGCCTGAACCAATAGGCCATGATCGCGGCAGCCGCGCGTGCCATGCCAATCCATGATGTCGACATTGCTGTTGATGACCGCAAGTGAAGCCGGCCTTGGCGGCCCATAGACCGACAATGCCGAAAATCCTATCGATCCAAGGTCGGATACCAAGCCGGCGTCGATCCTGTTCCAGGGTGGCACCAGCATCGGAACGGCACGTGCGCCGTGCAGGCCGGTTACGTGCGCCAGCCCGCGAGCCAGATCATCGAGCACCGCCTCGCGTGGCCGATGCGCGCCGAGCTCCTGCTTCTTCTGGCCCTCGGGCGCATGATTTCGGTGCGCCCAGCCATGGATGGCGACCGTGGCATGCGGCGCCTCGTCAAGCCGAACGACAAGCTTCTCGTCAGTCAGGGCGGGAATGACGGCCAGAGTCACCGGAACCGCGAATTCACCGGTGAGGTCGAGCAACCGATCAAGCGCAGGCGTCGGATCCACGGCGTCATCGTCGCGCAGCCAGAACTCTGCCTTACGGTCCGCCCGCTGCCGGCTCGCCAGTTCCTCCACCAAGGGTTGCCAGATTTGATCGGATGTCATGAGACCGGGATCTTCGCAAGAAGTTCGGCCAGACGCGCCGCTGCAGCACCGAGAGAACGTTCTTCGAGGATGAAACGTCTGGCTTCTGCGGCCATGATGGATCTTTCGTCGTTACGGGCCAGAAGCCTTTCAATGGCAGAAGCGAACGCCGCCACATCGTCCGGCGGGGTGAGAAACCCGGCCTGGCCATTCCGGACGACCTCCGGCACGCCGGCGACGTCCTGAGCCACAACCGGAAGGCCGGCGGCCTGTGCTTCAAGATAGGCAACGCCATAGGCCTCGCCGAAACCCGGCCAGACGTAAATTCCCCCACTGTAGAGGACATCCGGCACGGCGGCTGGCTCAATCGCGCCAAGCCATTCGATACGCTCGGCGGGCAAGCCGGCGAATTGCGCTTTGATCTCCTCGCGGGCAGGTCCGTCCCCGACGACCGACATGGTCCAGGGCAGGTGACCGATCGAACCGAGCGCCTGCGCCAGCATGCGATAGCTTTCGACTTTGTCGCCCGGGCGCATCATGGCGACGGTAACGAGGCGCGTCGGACAACCCCGTGCCGGCGTTTCCCGGAATAGCGAGGTGTCGATGAAGGGCGAAAGCATGCCGAAAGCGGCGTCGGGTACCGCATCTGCCAGTCCCTGACGATCCCTTTGCGTGAAGCAGATGTTCAGCACCGCCTGTTCGACGGCTCGCGCCACCAACGCTTGCGTATCGGCCCACAAACCGGTGTTGCGCCGCCTCGAATGGGAGGCTTCCGCTGTCACATAGGGGACACCAAAGGCCAACGCCAGTTCGGGCCCGATCAGGTCGGGCGCCTTGTAATAGGGATGATAGGTGAACCACAGATCGGGCTTGCCGTCACGATCCCAAAGCCTTGCCAGCCGCGCGGCTTCCTCCCGGGCCTCGATCTTGAGCGCATCGAAACTTTTCCAATCCGGTTCGCGTAGATAGAAGCGCAATTCGGATGCCAGTTCGACGCTATGTCCTCCATGCTCCAGCGCCTTGACCAGCATCCGTGCCATCTGGCGGTCGCCGGAGGCAACGGGATGATTGGGCGACTTCAGCGGCGCATAGAAGGCAATTCGCATCGCCGGACCCTATCATCGGAAAGCCTGCGCAAGTCAATTTCGAAGCATGATCGACTTCACCCTCAAGCACTGGAATGTGCTATCTGATGCTCATGGAAACAGCTGCCGCGTCCGATCCGTTTGTTGCTTCTCTGCCGGTCTTCGCAAAGTTTGAAAGCGTTGCCGATATTGATAACTATCGGCCTCTCCCCGATGGCTGGGCGCTGGCCACCGCAGACATCGTCGGCTCGACCAAGGCGATCGAGGCGGGGCGCTATAAAACCGTCAATATGGCCGGTGCCAGCGTCATTTCGGCGCTGCTCAATGCGCTGGGTAGGCAAGATCTTCCCTTTGTCTTCGGCGGCGACGGCGCGCTCGTGGCGTTTCCCGGCTCGGCGCTGGAGATCACCCGCAACGCGCTGGCGGCTGTCCAGAGATGGGTGGCGGACGAACTGGATCTGACCTTGCGTGCCGCAATCGTGCCGATAAAGGATATAAGAGCGCAAGGCCTCGACGTTCGCGTGGCGAGGTTCCAGGCCTCCGATGCGGTCTTCTATGCCATGTTCGCCGGAGGTGGCGGCAGTTGGGCGGAAGCCGAGATGAAAGCGGGGCGCTACCGCATCGATCCTGCGCCGGCCGGCGCGCGGCCGGACCTGACCGGCCTCTCGTGCCGCTGGAACCCGATCGAAGCCCGGCATGGCGAAATCGTCTCGATCATAGCCATACCGGGGGCGTCGCGCGACTTGCGCGGTTTTCAGTTTCTGGTTTCCGACATCATCGCCCTTGCCGGCAGGCAGGAACGCGATGGCCACCCGGTGCCGGTGAACGGGCCGGACTACAGTTTGCTGCCCGCCGGCCTCGATATCGAGGCGCGGGCCACGGCGCCGGCAGGACGGCGATGGCTGTCGAAGCTGTGGATAGTGTTCCTGATGACGCTTACGGCTGTTACGGATAGATATGGCTGGACGATCGGCAGATTCGATCCGAAGATCTACAAACGCGAAGTGGCCAGCAATTCGGATTTCCGGAAGTTCGACGATGGCTTAAAGATGACCATCGACGTTGACGCGGATGTGTTGCAACGGATCGAGAACCGGCTGAAACAGGCGGAAGAGGCGGGCATCTGCAACTATGGCCTGCACCGCCAGAAATCGGCCTTGATGACATGCCTCGTCGCATCGCCGCTGCAGCGCGATCACGTTCATTTCATCGATGGCGCCGCCGGCGGCTATGCGATGGCTGCCGCAAGCCTTAAGGCGAAGGTGCCGGTCTGACGGCTTGCGGACATCGATTTTCCGCAATATGCCTCGGGGCTCTTGTGAGCGGTGAGCCTCACCATGGAAGCGGACGGCCTGTCCGAATTGACGGGAAGCAGATTTTTGGACGCCTCACGATCGACATATGACCGTCTTCTGAACCGGATTTCGACGCGTGCCGCGCAAGTCGGCGTGATCGGACTGGGCTATGTCGGGTTGCCGCTGGCGGTTGCGATCGCACGCGCCGGCTTCCCTGTTTGCGGCTTCGACATCGAAGCCCAAAAGGTCGAGAGCCTGAACAACGGACAATCCTACATCGAGGCGGTGACGTCGACAGCCCTTGCCGGCCAGGTGGCGAGCGGACGGTTCCGCGCCACTGCGGATTTTGCCGAACTGGCCGTCTGCGATGTCATCATCATCTGCGTTCCGACACCACTGACGAAACACCGCGAGCCGGATCTCTCCTTTGTCAGGAACACCGCCGGCACCATCGCGAAGCATCTGCGTCTCGGCCAGCTGATCGTGCTGGAATCGACCACCTATCCCGGCACCACCGACGACGTGATCAAGCCCATCCTGGAAAAAATCGGCTTGCAGTCGAGGATAGACTTCTTCCTCGGCTTCTCGCCCGAACGCGAGGATCCCGGCAACCGCAGCTTTGAAGTCGCGACGATCCCCAAGGTCGTGGCAGGTGACGGCATTGAAGCGGCGACGCTCGTGCAGGCTTTCTACCATGGCGTGGTCAAGACCGTCGTTCCGGTTTCCACCACGGCGACCGCCGAGGCGGTCAAGCTGACGGAAAACATCTTCCGCTCGGTCAACATAGCCCTCGTCAACGAGTTGAAGATCGTGCTCGGTGCGATGGGAATCGACATCTGGGAGGTGATCGAGGCGGCAAAGACCAAGCCCTTCGGCTACATGCCGTTCTATCCTGGCCCTGGACTTGGCGGGCACTGCGTTCCGATCGATCCCTTCTACCTGACGTGGAAGGCTCGCGAATACGAACTGCCGACCCGCTTCATCGAGCTGGCGGCAGAGATCAACACGGCCATGCCGCGTCATGTGGTCGATGAACTGGCGAAGGCGCTGGACCGGCACTGCGGCAAGGCGCTCAGCCGCTCGCGCATTCTCATCATCGGGCTCGCCTATAAGAAGAATGTGCCCGACATCCGCGAAAGCCCCTCATTGCGGCTCATTGAACTCATCGAGGAATGGGGCGGCAAGGCGGAATTCCACGATCCGCATGTTACCGAAATCCCGGCCACACGGGAGCATATGGCGATCAAGGGGCGTCGCTCGGTCGAATTGACCGATGTGGCCTTGAAGGATTTCGACGCTGTCGTCGTTGCAACCGACCACGACGCGATCGACTATCAGGCGATCGCGGATCACGCTCTACTGATCGTCGACACACGCAATATTTTTGGCCGCCTCGGGCTAGCCCGAGAGACGGTGGTGAAGGCCTGACGGCGTCCGAGCCGGCGAATTTGTGCAAGGAGATTTCGAGATAGCATGAGCACAGCGCAAGCAGAAATTTCTGCCATTCTCATGGATAAGGTTGCCGATTGGCTGACCCAATCGGCGTTGGCGGGCGACGACCTGGAAACATTGGTAAGGGGCTTTTGTGAACGGCTGGCTGCTGCCGGCCTGCCGTTGAAGCGGGTGCATTTGAGCTTTTCGATGCTTCATCCGCTTTATGACGCGCTCGGCTTCACCTGGCTCCGCGGCCAGGGCCTGGAAGTGGAAGGCTTCCGCAAGGAGAACGGCGTTCATTCCGACAGATTCCTGACCAGCCCATACTACCATCTGCTCAGCCACAAGCTCGACCATCTGCGGCGCCGGCTCGACCCGTCGGTGCCGTCGGAATTTCCTGTTTTCGATGACCTCAAGCTGATGGGCGTCACCGATTACATGGCTTTCGTCCATCCCTTCAGCGGCAACACCAGTCAGGGCATGATCGGGTCTTGGTCCACCGACAGTGCTGCAGGCTTCAGCGACAGCATGATTTCGGCGCTGCTGCGCATCCAGAACCATCTCGCTATCGCAACCAAGATGGCGGTGCTCACCAAGCTTGCCGACAACATGATGACCACTTATCTCGGCGGCGACGCCGGCAGGCGCGTGCTCGACGGCCAGATCAAGCGCGGCGAGGGTGATACAATCCGGGCGGCACTGGTCATGGGCGACATGCGCGGGTCGTCAAGACTTGCCGAAACCTCCGGCCGCGAAGTCTATATCGATACGCTGAACCAGTTTTTCGACGCCGCTGCTGCACCTTTCAATCGCAAGGGCGGGCAGATCATGAGTTTCATAGGTGATGGCTTCATTGCCGTCTACCCTTGCGCAAGGCACCGTTCACAGTCCGAGATCGCCTGCCAGGCTGCTCTTGCAGCAGCGCACAAGGCCACCGCGCGCATGATGGATCTCAATCTGCGCAGAAAGCAGCAGGGATTGAGCGACATAAACTATGGTATCGGCCTGCATGTCGGCAATGTGATGTTCGGCAATGTCGGGCTTACCGACCGGCTCACATTCTCTGTCTTCGGCTCGGCTGTAAACGAGGTCCAGCGCCTCCAGACCCTGACCAAGAAATATCCGCACAGCGTTCTCGCCAGCAAAGACTTCGCCGGCTATTGCGGCGCCAACAACTGGCTGGCGCTCGGCATGGAGGAACTGGCGGGCATCAGGCAGAAGCTAACGGTGCTTTCACCCGATTTGTCGGGTACTCTCTCGCTCGACGAAGACGGTGCGCTGGAGCCGATTTACGACCGAATATCGGACGCCGAGCAGGTCATGCTGCTTCATCGCAATGCCGCGCGGCCGTCCGCGGGCGACCCGAGGAAGCTCCAGTAACCGCCACGATCTGATCCGAACGCGTTTGGTAACAGTCCGGTCGCCGGTTCCGCCAGGGAACTGGCGACTGTTCGAATCCAAGTTGCTCTAGGCTGGCAATGCGATAGTCTCGCCTTCTGGACCTGCCAGAGTGGGGGCTGGTGTGAGAATGAATTTGGGCGTTGATCTGCTGCGGATCGAGGATGTTGGCATCTCTTTTGCCATTATAGGGGGACCGTTGCATGCCGTCAGGCGTGCAAATCTTCGCGTCCTGCCCGGCAAGGTTACCGCGCTTGTGGGCGAGTCCGGTTCCGGAAAATCGGTTCTCAGCCAGGCAGTGATGGGCATTTTGCCGAACACAGCCCATGTTCGCGGCCGTATCCTGTTTTCCGATCCTGAAAAGCCCGGCACGACGCAGGATATCCTGCAGATGCCGCGTGACGGACTCGAAATCCGGGCGTTGAGAGGCAGCCGCATCGGCAAAATATTTCAGGAGCCGATGACATCACTGTCGCCGCTGCATACGATCGGCAATCAGGTGAGCGAATCCCTGCAGATTCATACGCCCATGGCTTGGGTGGAGCGCAAGGCGCGGACCGAGGAAATGCTCGGACTTGTCGGCTTTCCCAACCCCAAGCGCGCCTATGACATGTATCCCTTTGAACTTTCGGGAGGATTGCGTCAACGCGCCATGATCGCCATGGCGCTTATCTGCCGGCCCGCGCTGTTGATCGCCGACGAGCCGACGACGGCGTTGGACGTCACCATCCAGGCGCAAATCCTGCAATTGCTGCGCGAGCTTCAGACGAAGCTGAACATGGCGATGCTGCTGATCACGCACGACCTTGGCGTAGTCGCCAACGTCGCCGACGAGGTGGTGGTCATGTACCATGGCGAGATCATGGAAGCGGGACCTGTGGAGGCGATATTCCGCCGGCCGGGCCACCCTTACCTGAAGGGCCTGATGGCAGCCGTTCCGCATTTCGACCTGAAGCCCGGCGAAAGGCTAAAGGCGCTCCGCGAGGTGCCGGTGAATGTCGGGAACCTGCTCGGCAAGCAGACGGCGCCGGCATCGAAGGGGCCGGACGACATCCTGCTGTCGGTCAGGGATCTGACAAAGACCTTCACGATCCGCAAGTCCGGATGGTTCGGCGGAGATCATCAAACCTCTGTTCGCGCCGTGGACGGCGTGAGCTTTGATATCAGGCGGGGTGAGTGCCTGGGTCTTGTCGGCGAAAGCGGCTCCGGCAAAACCACCGTCAGCAAGATCCTCATGCGGGCTGTCACCCCTAGCGGCGGCTCTGTGATCTTCAATGGCCGCGATGGTCCGATCGACGTCTTGGAAGCCGAGGGAGACGCCCTGCGCATGCTGCGCGCGAAAATCCAGATGGTCTTCCAGGATCCGGTTTCGTCGCTTTCACCCCGCATGACGGTGGAGAACATTTTGAGCGAGCCGCTGGAAATCCATCGACGTGGCAATGCCGCGTCCCGACTCGCCACGGTCAAGAGCCTGATGCAGGCAATCGGGCTCGACCCGCGCTTCATAAAGCGTTATCCGCATAGTTTCTCCGGCGGGCAGCGTCAGCGTATCGGCATCGCGCGCGCGTTGGCGTTGGGGCCTGAACTCCTGATCTGCGACGAGCCGGTTTCGGCACTCGATGTCTCTGTCCAGGCGCAGATCCTGAACCTTCTGAAGGACCTGCAGAAGGAACTGGGCCTGACCTACCTGTTCATATCCCACAACCTGGCGGTGGTGGACTACATGGCAGACCGCATCGCGGTGATGTGCGGCGGGCGTATCGTCGAGCTCGCGCCGCGCGAAATTCTGCTTAGGAAACCGGTCCACCCCTACACGCGCTCACTGGTCGCCGCAGTACCTTTCCCCGATCTCGACAGGCCGATGGATTTCAAGACGCTGAAACTCAGCGGCGCTTCCGACACCAGCGCATGGGGACCGCAATTCCGCGACGAGGGCGACGAGGACATGCTGTCGCCGCTCGATCTTGGCGGCGGCCACCTCGTGCTGGCCCGAAGTTCGGCCGATGTCAGCGAGCTACGCCATTGATCAGCCGGCGCACCGTCCTTGGACTCATGGCTTCGGCATTTCTGCCGGGCACGTTGCGCGCCGGCGATCTGGAGCCGGAATTTCTTGAGCCGCAGCTGAAGGCCAGAGCGCTGCCGGCACTCGCCGAACGCCTGCCCAAGCGCCCGCGCGCGTTGAATCTCGCTGCGATGGGCCGGCAGCCCGGCCAATATGGCGGCACGCTGCGCACGATCATCGGCAGCCAGAAAGATATCCGGATGATGACGATCTACGGGTACGCTCGCCTGGTCGGCTATGACGAAAAGCTTAACCTGCAAGCCGACATTCTCGAAAGTTTCGATGTAGCGGATGATCGTGTCTTCACTTTCAAGATACGAGAAGGACATAAATGGTCTGACGGTAGCCTGCTGACGTCGGAGGATTTTCGCTATTGCTGGGAAGATGTCTGGCTGAACGATGAGCTTTCGCAAGGCGGGCTTGCCCCGGCCCTGCTGGCGGACGGCAAGCCGCCACGCTTCGAGATCGTCGATCCGTTGACGGTCCGCTATAGTTGGGATGCGCCCAATCCCGACTTCCTGCCCAAGCTCGCCGCTGCTTCGCCCCTATCGCTTGTTCTGCCGGCCGCCTATCTCAAGCAGTTCCACAAGAAATACCAGGATCCATTCCGGCTCGCTGGCCTAATGAAGGAGAACCGGGCCCAGAAATGGACGCTCTTGCATATCCGCATGTCGCGGCAGTATCGCCCGGAGAACCCGGAACTGCCGACGCTCGATCCCTGGCAGAACCGGACCAAGCCGCCGGCTGAGCAGTTCGTCTTCGAGCGGAACCCGTTCTTTCATCGAATAGACGAGAATGGCCGGCAACTGCCCTATGTCGACCGGATTGTCATGAATGTCAGCTCGTCGGCGATCATTTCCGCCAAGACCGGTGCGGGCGAGAGCGACCTGCAAGGCATGGGAATTGACTTCACCGATTACTCCTTCCTGAAGGATGCGGAGAAGCGCTACCCGGTGAAGATGCATCTCTGGAAACGCACACAAGGTTCGCGGCTGGCGCTGCTGCCCAATCTGAATTGTGCCGACCAGGTGTGGCGTGGCCTTTTTCGTGACGTGCGCGTGCGCCGCGCACTTTCGCTCGCTGTGGACAGGCGCGAGATCAATTTGGCTGTGTTCTACGGATTGGCGCAGGAAAGTGCCGATACAGTCCTGCCGGAGAGCCCGCTCTACCGGCCGGAATTCGCGAAAGCCTGGGTCGCCCATGATCCCGACCAGGCCAATGCCCTGCTCGACGAGGTCGGGCTTCAGGCGCGTGACGATGACGGCCTGCGGATACTTCCCGACGGACGCTCGGCGCAGCTCGTAGTGGAAACGGCCGGCGAAAGCACGCTGGAAACCGACGCGCTCGAGCTCATCACCGATCACTGGCGCAAGATCGGCATCGCCCTGTTCATCCGGACTTCGCAGCGCGACATCTTCCGCAGCCGCGCGCTTGGTGGCCAGATCATGATGTCGATGTGGTCGGGCATCGACAATGGCGTGCCGACCGCCGACATGAACCCCTACCAACTGGCCCCAACCGTCGATGACCAGCTGCAATGGCCGCTCTGGGGTGCTCACTACTTGTCCCGTGGCAAGGTCGGCGAAGCGCCCGATCTTCCGCCCGTGGTCGAGTTGATGGCTTTACTCAGGCGCTGGAACGCATCGACCGAAGCCACGGAGCGCGCCGAGATCTGGAATTCAATGCTGTCGATCTATACCGATCAGGTGTTTTCGATCGGCACGGTAAACGGAACGCATCAGCCGGTTCTGGCATCCTCGCGGCTGCGCAATCTGCCTGACAAGGCGCTCTACGGCTACGACCCGACCGCCTATTTCGGTGTCTATATGCCGGATACATTCTGGCTTGGAGAGTCCTGAGCGTGCTTCGATATTTTGTCTGGCGCATCGCCGTGATGGTTCCAACGCTGCTGGTCATATCGGCACTGGTGTTCACGATCATCGAACTTCCCCCAGGCGACTATTTCGACAGCTATGTTGCCGAGCTTCGGGCTCAGGGCGAAGCGGTGGATTCCGATCGCATCGAGATGATGCGCAAGGAATATGGTTTCGACAAGCCACCGGTCATTCGCTACTTCTACTGGGTCGGCGGGATGCTGCACGGCGATTTCGGCTATTCCTTCGAATATGAGCTGCCGGTTCGCGACGTCGTCGGGGACCGAATGTGGCTGACGGTGCTGGTTTCCTTCGTCACGATCATCTTTACCTGGCTCATCGCCTTTCCGATCGGCATGTACTCCGCCACGCATCAATACAGCTGGGGCGACTACGGCCTGACTTTCTTCGGCCTTCTCGGCCTTGCGATTCCGAACTTCATGCTGGCGCTGATCCTGATGTATTTCGCCAACATCTGGTTCGGCACGTCTATCGGCCATCTCATGGACCAGCAATATCTCGGCGAGCCGATGAGCTGGGCCAAGGCGAAGTCGATCCTCGCCCATCTCTGGATTCCGGTCTTGATCATCGGCACCGGGGGCACGGCAAGCATGATCCGGCGGCTGCGCGCCAATCTGCTCGATGAGCTACATAAGCAATATGTCGTGACCGCGCGGGCCAAAGGCCTTCATCCCTTCAGGGCGCTGGTCAAATATCCGCTGCGCATGGCGCTCAATTTCTTCATTTCAGATATCGGCTCTATCCTGCCGGCCATCATCTCCGGCGCCGAAATCACGGCAATCGTGCTGTCTTTGGAGACGACCGGGCCGATGCTGATCAAGGCGCTGCAAAGCCAGGACATGTATCTGGCAGGGTCGTTCCTGATGTTCCTCGCCTTCCTGACGGTCATCGGCGTCCTGATTTCCGACCTGGCGCTGGCGCTACTTGATCCGCGAATTCGTTTGCAAGGCGGCAGCACCAAATGAACACGCAATCGCCGCTGCCCGCTCCGGGCGCCCCACTGCAACACTACGTTTCCATCGCGCCCTTTGACCTGCAGTCGGTCGAGGCGATGACGCCGGAGCAGTCGAAGGTCTTTCAGGCGTCGCAGCTGCGGCTGATGTGGTGGAAATTCCGTCGGCACAGGCTTGCCCTTGTATCCGGCATATTCCTGGCAGCGCTCTATTTCGGGATACTGATCTGCGAGTTCCTGGCACCCTACGATCTGCACACGCGCAACATGGACTACATCTATTCGCCGCCGCAGCGGGTGCACCTGTTCCACAACGGCCAGTTCGTCGGGCCGTTCGTCTATGGCCGCCAGATGACGCTGGATATGGACACGCTCAAGCGGAACTACGTCGAGAAACAGGATGATGTTCAGCGGATCCGTTTCTTCTGCAAGGGCGACAGTTACCGGTTCTGGGGCCTTATCGATGGTGACAGGCATTTTGTCTGCCCCGCCGAAAACGGCCAGCTCTTTCTGGCCGGCACTGACAGGCTGGGGCGCGATGTGCTCTCGCGCATCATCTATGGCGCACGCATTTCACTGACAATCGGCCTCGTCGGCATCAGTTTCAGCTTCCTGCTCGGCATTGTCATCGGCGGACTGGCCGGCTATCACGGCGGTATCTTCGACCTGATCGTCCAACGGATAATCGAAGTTCTGCAATCGATCCCCAGCATTCCGCTATGGCTGGCTCTGGCGGCGATCATGCCGATAACCTGGAGTCCGATCCTGATCTATTTCGGCATCACCGTCATCCTCGGGCTGCTCGACTGGACCGGACTGGCGCGGGCCGTGCGTTCAAAGCTTCTAGCCTTGCGCGAGGAGGATTACGTTCTGGCCGCGCAATTGATGGGCGCCAGAAGCAGCCGCATCATCGGGCGGCATCTCATTCCCGGCTTCATGTCGCATCTGATCGCGACGGCGACGATCTCCATACCCGGCATGATCCTGGGCGAGACGGCGCTGAGCTTCCTCGGGCTCGGCCTGAGGGCGCCGATAACCAGCTGGGGCATCCTGCTCACCGAGGCGCGCAGCGTCAGCGTGATCGCGTTCTATCCATGGCTGCTTTTGCCGATGCTCCCCGTCGTTCTCGTCATCTTGGCGTTCAACTTCCTCGGCGACGGGTTGCGGGACGCCGCGGACCCCTACAAGTGACAGCGCTATTCCGCCGCGCGCAGTGCCGCCGACTCCACCCGTATGATCCTTGTCGGCAACTGTTCGCTTGTTGCAGTGTTCATCGTCCGCCTCTACACGCGGCAAGACTCGATCGGGGCTTAACACGTCGGCCTCGGGTTTCAGCCGCGAAACGCTCTGGTCGGGGGCAGTTGATTTCGTGAACTGGTTCTGGACATACAATCGCACATGAGTCGCCTTGACAGTTTCATCCGGAGGATGACCGCACAGCGCGACATACTTGATCATGTCTGCGCCGAGGTGGCGAAGATGGAGGGGCCTGTGCTCGAGCTCGGCCTCGGCAATGGCCGGACGTTCCACCATCTGCGCGAGCGCCTGCCCGGACGCCGGATCGTAGCGTTCGACCGCGCACTTGCCGCACACGCCAGCTCAATTCCCGAAGCTGAAAACCTCGTGCTCGGCGAAATACGCGAGACGGCGAGCAGGTTCATTGGCATCGACGCCGCTCTTGTTCATGCCGACATCGGCACCGGCTATGAAGATTGCGATGCAGTGACCTCTACCTGGCTTCCCGATCTGACCGCGCGCCTGCTTCGCGTCGGCGGCATCGCGGTCAGCGGCACGCCGCTAGATCACCCGCAGTTGCAACGCCTCCCGCCGCCACCTTCGGTTCCCGCCGATCGTTATTTTATCTGTAGGCGCGTGTGAGGGGCCGGGACGAGCCAAATCTTCAGGGGCCAAGCCTTCAGGGGATCGTGTATACTGCTATCTCCCGGCCAATGCCGCGCAGCGAGACCTCGTGGGGCACGGGCGTCAGCGCGTTCCTGTGTAAGAGATCGGCGGTGAGATTGTCGTCGACCACCGCTCGAGTGGCGAAGATCGCCTGTGCGTTGGCAAGGTTCTGGACCCGCGAAGCAATGTTGACCGTCTGGCCGAAATAGTCCTGTCGCTCATTCATAGACACGGCGATGCAGGGGCCGGCATGGACTCCGATCTTGAGCAGCAGATCCTCGCGCCCGCTCTTGTCGTTGAGCGTACGCATGGCATCGCGCATCCTGAGGGCTGCAGCAATCGCACGATCAGGCGTCGCGAAGGTCGCCATCACCGCATCACCGATCGTCTTCACCACCGCGCCTGCCTCCGCCGTGACGATCTCGTGCAGAACCTGGAAATGCTCGCGCACGAGATCGAAGGCTGAAAGGTCGCCCACCCGCTCGTAAAGCTCGGTCGATCCGCGCAGGTCGGTGAACAGGAACGTCAGGCTGGTGATCTTCAGGCGCTGGTTGATGTCGAGTGTATCCGTGCGATAGAGATCGCGGAACGTCTGGTTGGTGAGCAGGCGCTTGGCGGTCAGGAAGGGCCGGCGTTTTCCCAGGAAATCATGCAATGCCTGGCCGGCGATGAAGACCGTCGGCAGCACGCGGGTGTCGGTCCGGTTTTCCAGCGAAATGCGCAACGGGCCGGGTTGCATCTCCAGCGTCTGGTTCTGGACATGGTCGCGGTCGAAGGCCAAAGAGAGGCTCCGGCGCTCCTTTGTTGGTTCGCCCTTCCCGTCGATGAACTGCGCTGAATGGGTGACCGGCTCGAAGACGATGATGAATTCGGACGGAAGCTGTATGGGCAGAACCGCCTTTTCACCGGGCGCAAGCTCGATATCCTCCAGCGAGAACGCTTCTAGCTTTTTCGCGAAATCCTCTTCCGGCAGATCGACGCCGGACGCCCAGTAGATTTGGCGGAAATATTCCGCCACCGGCAGTTCGTGTGGATTGTGGGCGGCAATCCTGCGCACGCGGGGACTGACGGTGAATGTCACCTCGACCATCTCGTCGAGGGTCGGTGAATAGCCCTCGGAGCACAGCGCGCAGGTGTATTCGTCCTTTTGCAGGGTTTTCAGCGTGGCGTTGGTGTCGAGCACGCCGCCACAGCCGGGGCACAGTACATTCCAGGAAATGTCGAAGATACCCACCCGCGCCGCATGGAGAAAGGCGCTTATTGCGCGCTCCTCGTCGAGGCCATGCTTGCTGGCGAAGGCTGGCGCATTGATGCGGCAAAGTTCGCGGTCCTCGCCCTCCGCGATGGTTCGCTTGATCGCGTCGATCGCCTGCGGATCGACATCGGCCGATTGTCGCAGAAGTGAGAACAGATCCTGAGCTTCGTTCATCGTGCAGGCTCCGGAAAATGCACCCCGAGGCGTTTTGACCGGACCGGTCTTTGGTCCGAGTGCTCCATCTTACTTCGAAACGGACCGTACGGCCATTCGAATGGATAAGCCTGGTGACCGTTCAATTTCCATTCGGCGGATTTTAACCGGCCGCAAGCAGCACTATGATGGTCCATGGAGCATTCATCTTTGGGATTTTCTCCCATGCCGACATCCGACAATCCGCCATTTCCCGCGGCCCTGCGCCTTTTTTCTGCGGTGGTCATCATCGTCCTGATCGTAGGCGCCGGCCTGTTTTTCATGCCTGCGCTGGTGAAACCGGGCTGGCCTTGGGCCGTCACGCCGTTCAATGCGCGCTTCCTCGGTGGCTTCTACACCGCCGAAATGGTCGTGATGGCGGCACTGCTGGTCTGGAATCGCTGGTCGCCCGGCAGGCTCGTGCTCGTCATGGCCTTCATCTTCACCGTCATCGTGTCGGTGGCTTCGTTCATCAATCTCGGCTATTTCAACTTCGAGCGCAAAGCACCCTGGCTGTGGTTTTTGGTCTATCTTGCTTCGGTCGCGGTATCCGGGCTGTTCCTGTGGCGGGCCAGGGCCCGTCCTTCTGCAAAAGGCGTGACCTTAAATCCCGCATGGAGCGGCTACATGCCGGCGGAATCCGCGATCCTTGGGCTCTATGGCGTCGGCCTGTTGCTGTTTCCCCTGACATTCAGTGGCATCTGGCCATGGCCGATCGATGCCTTCCACGCTCAGGTCTACAGCGCCATCTTCCTCGCCGGTGCGGGCGGTATATATCTCGTCTGGAGAAGCGCGCCGCGCGAGGAACTGCTGGTGCTCGGGTTGGCGCAGTTTCTGGTTGGCCTGCTTGCCATCCTCGGCGTCGTCATCACCGACGCTGCTGTGCACCGGATCGACTGGACGGCGACCGGGACATTGTGCTGGCTCGCCCTTTTCGGCTGGATAGGCATCAGCGGCGTCTTCAAACTCTACGCCGCCTCCCGGTATTTTTAGCTCGCAATCGGCATCATAGGTCAGAGACGGCTGGATTTTCAGGTGGCGTCCGGTGCATCGTACCGGGCCGATTGCCTTCGCCGGGAACGCCATGACCAGCACGACCTCGCCACCCTCCGAGAAAATCCAGCCGCTGCTGCGGTCCGTCCGGCCAAGCGATGCGGAGGCGCTTTGCGCTATCTTCAACATGCCGGGCTTCCGCTGGGGCACGTTCAGGATGCCTTTCGAGATGGTGGAGCAGGTGGCGCGGCGCATTGCCAAGTCCGGCCAGGAAACCACCTGGATCGTTGCCGAGCTGGACGGCAAGGTCGTCGGCCATGGCAGCCTGGTCGTGCAGGGTTCACCGCGCCGTTCGCATATCGGCGAGATCAATGTTGGCCTTGACGATGCCTTTGTCGGCAAAGGTATCGGCTCTGCCATACTTGGCGCGCTGCTTGACGTGGCCGACAACTGGCGCGCCCTGAAGCGGGTCGAATTGACCGTCTATGCCGACAACGAACCGGCCCTCCGTCTCTACAAGAGCCACGGCTTTGAGATCGAAGGCCGGCATGTGAAGGCCGGCTTTACCGACGGGCAGTACCACGACCTCCTGAGCATGGCCCGGCTGCGGTTCTAAGATCCGCTGTTTGGCGTTAGCTGTTTAGCCAGTCTGACAATTCGTGCGGAGCGAACAGGTGATTGCTCATGGAGAGCTGCGTAGGATACGGCCATTTCGTCTCACGCCATCTTAATCGAGTTGACGATCTATGTGTGGGCCGGCCGCATCCAGCAAGTCTGGTCTCGCTTGGCGTTTGCACCGCAAGCGGCTAGACGGGACCAATGACCGCCGTCTTTGACCCAAGCCCTACCCCTCCGGTGGAAATTCTGGCTGTGCTGTCGCTGCTCTGCCCGGAGGTCGTGCGCGACATCGAGCAGAACTGGAATGCACCGGTTTCCGACTACGCCCGCCATCTTTGGCGGCCGGTGGCAAGGCCTGCATCGGGCCCGGCGATCGCTGCCCGCTCGATCCTGCGCGAAGTCCTGCATCAGCGCCTCGGTAGGATCATGCAGCCTGACGAGATCGGCAAAGCCCTCGACGAGTTCGAGCACAGACCGGTGATTCAGTCCGGCCTGCACTGCCTGCTTCTGATGGACCGGATCACCTTCGATGCCCTCCTGCTTGCCTGGCTCGGCGCGGTCGAAAACGGGCTGTCGGCCTTCGTCGGCTTCATGGGAACGACAATGACCATGGAGACAGTTGGCCGGGAGGGGCCGGGATGGCTCGACGTCGGCGACGACAAGATCAACCTTTTTGGCATGGGGCGCCACAAACTGTGCCGCAAAAGCGCCTGCGTGGCCGGTCCCGTCTCCCTCAACAAGCGCGCGCTCGAAGCGGTGGGCGACGAAACGGATGCCAGCCGCTGGCTGGGCACACTGCTTGCCAGCCAGGACAAGGTGTTTGAAACCGCCGCCGATGCGCTGACTGCCCTGAACCAGGATCTGGTCGCCAATTGGGATCGTGCCGGCATGGCCCTGCCGGTTTTCATCGATGATCGGGCCGCCGCGGCTGCCATGGCGCGGCATCTGGAATATGACGGCAGCCTTCTTTCCAGGCTGCTCATTGAACCCGCAAGACGCCAGCGTCTCGAACATGCCTGGCAAGAGGCCGCATCGAGCCCATTTGGCAGATTCCTGCCCAATGCCACGGACTATTTCTGGGGAATCCGCGAGGAGCGCGTGCGCAAGCTCGTTCTCGAGAACGGGCACCTGATCGAGCCTGACAGGCCGCAAGGTCTTTCCATCCCGTTCGAGCGGCCACATCTCAGGCGGGCGCTGCTGGAAGGCGTGCTGCTGCCGAACTTGTTCCTGACGTTCCTCGTCCTTGCCATATTGCCGCGCGTGCGGGTCGTGGGCGGCCTGAGACAGATTGGCTACGTAGCGCTTTTCCACTCGATCCTTCTGGCCGTGCTGGACGAAAACGCGCCGGAAGAGCGCGATCTGGCCGCGGAGCTGCAGGTTCGGGAAAATGCCTGGGGCATGCGGGTCATCGATGAAAAGATCTCAGTCCGCGAGCAGCTTGCCGGCCTGCCGGAAGTGGCGCTCTTCCCAAACCTGCTCCGGCAATACCGATTGCGGACATTTGCCGAGACGACCGACGACCTGAAACTGGTTCGCGAAAACGCCAGATGGCGCAAGATCGGCCAGGCAGAGATCAAGCCGACCTGAGACTAGTGCGCAACCGCAAGCGACGGCGATCTATCGGGGAGCCTCTAGCGTCTGATCCGGCCGCATAGGCCTCACCTGTCATTGCACCGCACCGCCCCTTGCGGAGCCCATCCACCACGTGTTCGAAATCGACCGGTTCTTGTAGGGCAAGACTTTGCGACGGTATTCCAACGAATAGTCGGGATTGACGCGAAGCACCTCCTGCCATGCCGCGCGGGCTTCGGCGAAACGGCCCAGATGGCCGTAGCTGCGGGCCGGAAGCGCGCGAGACGTCGGTGACAGCGTTGCGAGTCAGCCCGTTGCATCAAGAGGTCAACGGCCTCTCATCTTCATGATAGCAGGAAGACGGAGGGTAAGAGGGAACTTTCGCAGACGACGGCCACGCAGCCGCCCGAATGGGCAGCGCTCTGCCACCGGACCCACACGGATCGCTCGCTGCCGCTTGCCCGTCGACGACTATCGGTGCATCCTTGTGAATAGTCTGGCCGTGAAGTGCGGGCGAGATCACGCCGTCACGGCCACTAGTGAGGTCTTGTTCGATGGACTGCTCGGGCTGCGGTTTCGAGATTGAGGGCGGTTACGCCTTCTGTCCGAGGTGTGGCAGGCGCCAGCCCGTGCCATGCGCCAGTTGCGGCTACACCTGCGCACCTGATTTCGAGTTCTGTCCGAAATGTGGGGCAAGCGTCGGTGCGCCCGCAAAAGCCGTCGAACGGCCTGCTCCGGCACCAAGCCGGACCATTGTGCCGCCTTCTCGAACTCCGTCGCTGCTTCCGAACATCGAAAGCGAAGAAGGGCTGCATCCCGTCTCTGACGCCGATCGCCGGACGGTAACGGTCCTGTTCGCCGACCTTTGCGGCTTTACGACACTCAGCGAGCAGCTCGACCCCGAGGTCATGCAAGCGCTGCAGAACAAACTGTTCAAGGAATTGACGGCGGCCGTGCGAAACTTTGGTGGTTTCGTCGACAAATTCATCGGCGATGCACTGCTCGCTTTGTTCGGTGCGCCGG
This sequence comes from Mesorhizobium sp. M0808, assembly GCF_040320025.1. NCBI lineage: Bacteria > Pseudomonadati > Pseudomonadota > Alphaproteobacteria > Hyphomicrobiales > Phyllobacteriaceae > Mesorhizobium > Mesorhizobium sp. M0808. Next base: position 221,507 of record NZ_JAMYOX010000005.1, on the reverse strand, counting down.
TCGCGCATGAGGACGATCCGGAACGTGCGCTTCGCGCCGCTCTCGACATGATCGCCCGGACGGCGCGGCTCGGCGAAAGCACCCCCCACTCCGGCTCGCCTCTGTTACTCCACATCGGCATAAACACTGGTCCGGTCGTTACTGGCGGATTGGGCATCGGCACCGCCAGATCCTATTCCGTGACCGGCGACACAGTGAATACGGCGCAACGCCTGCAATCGCTGGCCGCACCGGGTGAGGTGCTGGTAGGCGAGCTCACTCACAGGCTGACCCGGCATGCCTTCTCTTACGAGTCGCTGGGTGATGTCGTGTTTCGCGGCAAGGCTGGCAGCGTGCTCGTTCATCGACTGGACGCACCGCTAGCGGTGCCGCGTGCAGCGCGCGGGCTCGAGGCGCTCGGCCTCAGTGCGCCGCTAATAGGTCGTGGTGCGGAGCTCAATAGAATGATGGCGAGCCTTGACCAGGCGTGCGGCGGCTCGGCCCAACTTGTCCGCCTCGTCGGAGAAGCCGGCATCGGGAAATCGCGGCTGGTGAAGGAGTTCGTCGCCCGCGTCGGCGACGAGGAGCGTTTTCGCAACGTCGCCGTGCGGCAGGCCACGTGCTCACCGCTGGGTGAACAATCTTTTGGCGCCTTGGGCGCAGTGGTGCGCAGCGCTGCCGGGATGATGCAAAACGACAATGGGGACGAAATGCGGGGGAAGCTCGCAGGCTTGCTTGCCGATCTCGGCCTGCAGGGCGAGGAGGCGAAGCGGCTGATGCCTTTGCTCTACCATGTGCTTGGCCTTGGCGACCCCGATGCCACCTTGCAGCATGTCGAGCCCGAGCAGCTGCGGCGGCAAATTCTCTACGCAGTCCGCACAATCATCGAACGGCGGCTTGCGTTGTCGCCGCTATTGATTGTCGTCGAAGACCTGCACTGGGCCGACGCCGTGTCGCTCGAGGCACTACGTTTCGTGATGGACAGGTTGGAACGCACGCGGTTGATGTTGCTGGTCACGCATCGTCCGGCGCCGGACAACGACCAGCTCGACTCAAGTCGGGTCAGTCACACAGCGCTCAGGCTTCCGCCACTCAACAATGATGACGGACGCAGCCTGCTGGCAGCGCTTTTCGGCGAGAGCTGGGTAAGCTCCGCGGGAGGGCTTCTCGACCAGATCCTCGAGCGCGCGGGCGGCAACCCCCTTTTTGTAGAGGAAATCGTTCGCGGCCTTATCGATCGCGGTGTACTGATGCGAGAGGGCCAGCGATGGCGGACTGTGGCAGGCGAAGTCGCAACCGGCATCCCCGCCACTATCCAGGCAATGTTGCTTGCCCGCGTCGACCGGCTGCCCCAAGAGGCGCGCCGGTTGGCCCAGGAGGCCGCGGTAATCGGCCCGCGCTTCGATGCCACACTTCTGAAAACCGTGACAGCCGACCCCGGCCGGCTCGAAGCCGGCTGCGAACTGCTTTGCGATGCGGAAATCATCGAGGAAGTTGCCGGATCAGGGTCGGTCTCGTCTCAAAGCTACCGCTTTACGCAAACATTGCTGCAGGACGTGATCTACCAGAATCTGCTCCTGCAACGCCGGACCGAAATCCACGGGCGGATCGGTGCTGCCTTGGAGCAACTGTGCGGCGACGAGCCGGAACGGCTCGAGGATTTGACCGTGCTCGGTCATCATTTTGCACAGAGCGCCGAGCGGGAGAAGGGCGCGCATTACCTGCAGGCGGCAGGCGATCGCGCTCGCATGATATATGCCAACGACGACGCCCTTCGTTTCTACGAGCGAGCACTGGCTGCGTTGGGCGCGATCGGGCAAACACCGCTCAAACTGGCAATTGCAGAGCGCATTGCCGATTTGAGCGGCCCGGCAGGCCGCCGCGAGATCGCGCACCACCACTACGAGACGGTGTTGCAGGCATACCGCGAGTCGGCCAATCGCGTCGCCTCGGCGCGAGTTTTGCGTAAGATCGGTCGGCTACTCTGGGATGTCGGCAAGCGGGACAAGGCAGAACCCCGCTATGCTGAGGCGGCAGCGCTCCTCGATGGAGCGGATGCCCCGATCGAGCAGGCGCATCTGTGGCAAGAACGTGGCCGACAGGCGTTCCGTAGCGGAGATCACGCTCTCGCGGCAAAATGGGCAGACGCGGCGCTGGATTGCGTAGGCACACTGACAACGGAGCATGTCTCCGAGGTAAGGTGTGATGCCACTCTTGTGACCGCCGAGGCACTCAATACCAAGGCTGTCGCGCTGGCTCGCCTTGGGCGAAACCGTGAGGCCGTGCGTCAGGTTGAGCGTAGCATTGAATTGGCCGAAGCCGCCGGTCTGCTGGGCGCGGCCTGCCGCGGCTACACCAATCTCGGCGTGCTTTACACGACCATCGATCCCGCAAAGGCGATGGAGGTCTGTCGGCGCGGTCTTGAAGTGGCGCGCCGTATTGGTGATTTGGGTTTCCAGGCGCGCCTCCTCGCCAATCTGGCGGTCGCTTGTTGTACTTTCACGGATCGCTGTCCAACGGAGGGCGTGCCTGCTGCCGAGAAGGCCATCGAGATCGACCGGGCGCTCGACCAGCGCGAGCACCTGCCGGTGCCGTTGATCGTGCTTGGGCAGATCCACCAGTGCAACGGCCGTCCGGACCTGGCGGTTGGGTTGTTCCACGAAGCACTGGACGTAGCTCGCGAAACGGGCGAACCCCAACTGCTGTTTCCGTGTTATGATGGTCTTGCAACGCTTAATCTCGACCTCGACAATCTGGCCGAGGCCGAACGCTACTTTTCCCTGGCGCAGGGTATATGCGCCCAGCACGGGCTCGACCCGGAAGCGCTTGTGGTGCTGCCTTTTCTCGACTAGCCGGGGTTGGAGGTTGGAAATGTCCGCGCGTAGTGACTTGGTGCCGCTTCAACCGGGCGACCGTGCGCCAAACGTGGTACTCGACGCCATTACCCAGGAAGGCAAGATCGCGCTTGACGATTTTCGCGGCCAAAAACCGGTGCTGGTCGGCCTGTTTCGAGGTCTGCATTGCGCGTTTTGCCGGCGCCATATCGCCGCCCAGGCGCGGCTTGATCCGGAGCTGCGCGAAAAGGGCGTGGAGAGCCTGACGGTGGTCAACACGCCGATCGAACGGGCGCGTCTCTATTTCCGCTACCATCCGATGCCGAATCTGCTTGCGGCCTCCGATCCTGAACGCGCTTCACATCGTGCTTTTGGACTGCCCAATCTCGAATTCACCCAAAACGAGACGAACTGGCCGTACAAGGTCTCGATGGCAGCGGCAAAGGATATGCGGGTCGACATACCAGGCGAGTTGCCCGGTCCTATGGATCCTCTTGCGGCCAGCGAAATCCTCAACAAGAGGGACCATTACGAGCTGACCGAAGCCGACGAGCAGATGCTAGCAACGGGACACGGACAATTGGTCGGTCAGTTCCTGCTGGACCGGCAGGGGATCGTCCGCTGGAGCTTCACGGAGGTTCCAGAGGGTGGGCGATACATGTTTGGGGCGCCAAGCCCGCAGGAGCTGATGTCAGCCGTATCCCAAGTCGCCCAATAGACTTGCGAACGAGGTAAGCGGGCGGGACACCGAATAAAAAGCGGAACCAATTTGTTACAAATCTAGATACTGACAAGTTCACCGTTCATGCGAGCACGGCCTCGACTTTGCCAACAAAGTCATCGAGCAAGTGATCTCCGCGAATCTCGATGCGCGGAAGGTCGATGGGATCGCAATCGAGGTCCGCCGGCCCGTGTCTGCCGCCGAAGCCGATTCGATAGCCGCACTCCTTGGCCAGCCTGCCAAGCCGTCGGTCGGTGACAGAGAAGGGTGCCGCGAACGCCGTGGTTGGCCGACCGGTCCATCGTTCGATGAACATACGAGAGCGCAGGAGCTCGGCGGCCAAGTCAGAGCTCGACAGACCATCGATCGCGCGATGCGTCGCCAGATGGCTTCCGAAGAACGCACCTTCGCCGGCGAGGCGTCGCACCGTCCCGGCGTCCATAAGCTGCGTCGGCGGGCCGCTGTAGGCGTCCCATTGTGCGCTTTCACCCACCAGGTCCGTCACCAGGAACACTTCCGCGGTCAGGTCGTTCGTGCGCAAGGCCGGCCAGGCATGGTCGGCAAAGTTCTGGAAGCCGTCATCGAACGTGATGAGCACTGGGCGGCCAACGAAAGGCTGACGGTTGACGATGAACCATTCCAGCTGCTCGGACCTAATCGCGTGAAAGCCATTGGCGCGCAGCCATGCCATTTGGCTGGCGAATGCGGCGGGCGCGAGCCGAAAACGGGCGAGCGCGGCCGGACCATCATCGGCGACGCTGTGATACATGAGGACGGGGATACGCTGCCGCCGCTCGCTACGTGCCACGTCGCGACGCAAGGCCCGCGCCCCGCCCCAGACGATATTTCGCGCGACCCCGATTTCAACGGGTGCGCGGATTGGCACATGATCTACCATCGGTTCCGTCGCCACGTCGCCTGGTGACAAGCGGCGGAAGCGGTCTATGCGGTAGAGCTCGGTCTGGATCGATTGCTCGAGGACGAGGCCGTCGGTCGCTGCCAGCGTCTCTGAGATCGCTTGTGCACCGAATGTGTTCCAGTCGAAGCCCGTCCTTCCAACATTGTCTCGTAGCACGAATGCGTGTGCGCTGATGAAACTGCCGCCAGGCGCCAACGCCTCAATGAGTTTTTTGGCGATGCGCCGCACATCGGCGAGATCATCCAGGTAGTAGAGCACTTCCGAACACACGATCAGATCCATTTCGCCCGGCAGCGTGTCCGCAGAGAAATCCAGTACGCCGAACTCAACATTCGGCTGATCGCTGCATCGCGCGCGCGCCCGTCCGACGGCTACGGCGGAGATGTCAGTTGCGGTCAAATGGCCCACGCGCGGCGCCAGCTGCCGCGTGAAGTGGCCCTCCGCGCAGGCCAGCTCAAGCGCCCGTCCGATGGGACCGGCAGGCAGAATTTCGAGCTGCCGCTCATATTTTTCCTGCTCATAGGGCGAACCGTAGTTCCAGGGATCCTCGGTCGCGAAATGGCGATTCCAGAAAGATGTGCGATCATTGTCGCGCCCATCCGCGGCCCGTGCACGGCGCGGCGCTGTAAAAGGCTCTTTAGTTTCGGCGCTCGACCGAACCAGCGCCTGCGCTTCCGCGGCCAATCCCGCGAGTTTGCCGAAATGGCTGTCCCGATCAGACCGGCGTCCCGCCATGGACAACAATACCTCGGCTGCAAACATGTTTGACTTGTCGGCACCGGCGCCCTTTTGCGGTGCATCTACAGGCGATCGCCTCGCAAGTCGCGCGGCACTGTGCATAGGCCGCTCAGGGGGCACGAAATTCAGGATCAATTCAATCCAATGACGCCTTGTCACTCTCCCGAGTACGCCGAACTGCACGAGAGCCTCGATCTGGCCATCCATCATCAGATGGGCATAGATTTGATCGATTCCTTCCGGCACTTCGATCGAGGCCGGATTTCGCGCGTCGACACGAATTCCAAGTGTCCGCGCCAGCCTGCGCGGCGCGGCAAGATCGTCGACATCGAGCAGCATTTGCTCAAAGTGATACTGCACGCGGCGAGCCGCGTCGGGATTATTCCAGACCTTGCCGAGTTCGATGATCAACTCGGTGAGGGAGCCGCCGAACCTGTCCCACCTGGCAGCCAATTGCGCTGGCACCGACAGGCTTCCTACCATAAGGCCATCGACGGCCACCTTGGCGATCTCACGCGCCCACTTACGTCCTGCCGGGAGCGTGCGCAGGGACTGCGGGTTGATCGAGCGCGAGCCGCAGCCGCAATCCGATGCGGCGTTCCACAACGCGAACCACGCGAGTGCTTCTGAAGCGGTGTGGCCGTTCGCGTCGGTCGCTCCATTGGCGTGAGCCGATGCCGGGTGTTTGACCCTGGGATCGGCGGAAAAGCCGCGGGCGATCACGATTTCCGCATCTGCCAGCACCTGCGTCGAATTGCGGCTGAGCGAGTTGGGGCTGACCCGATAAAAAGCGAGCGGCTCGTCGACCATCACCCAATTTTTGCCTAGACGTGCGAGGCGCTGCCACAGATCCCAGTCCTCGCAGGTGCGCAGCGACACGTCGAAACCGCCCAACTCGACAATTATCTCCCGATCGACCAGCAGCGCGTGAGTGCGGACGGCACACCGGCGGGCGAATGTTTCGAAGGGCTGGATCGCAACCTCCGTCGCGATGCTCGACGCCGTGAGTTCGCCATCGGGCATCACGCGTCGGGAACCGCAATAGGCAGCCACTGCATCGGGAGCGGATTTCAGTGCGGCCAGCATTTTGGCAAGGAAGCTGGCACCCACCCAATCGTCCGCATCCAGAAACATGAGCCAGTGGCCGCGCGCTGTCGACATCCCGCTATTGCGCGCGCCAGCGGCGCTATACGCGCAAGAGCTCAATGTCCGAAACCGGGCATCGTGCTCCACATAACCGGCGATGATCGCGGGGGTGCGGTCCGTGGAGGCGTCGTCGACGATGATCGCCTCCCAATCCACTATTTCCTGATCGAGAAGGCAATCGAGTGCGCGCGCCAGCGTTACCTCCGCGTTGTGCGCAGGAACCACGATTGAAACCAAGGGATTATGCGCCACGCCGTGTAACCCGCGCGTTGGTTCGAAGGTAGAACAAGAGTCCCGAAACATAGCCGGCGATTTCCTGCCAAAGGAAACGGTCCTCAGGGACGCTGCGTCCAAACATTCTCCTGCGAACTCTTCCGAGCCGCCGCGACGCCGCCATTGGGCTGCAGAGCGAGCTTGCTCCTGTCGTGCTACCGAAGTTGGAAGCCTGGCGCAGCATTCGCATCCGTGCCGCCGAGCTTGGGCGCCAGCTGTCGCAGATGCACGTCAAAGCCAAGCATGCCGCATACTCATGTCGATCCCCGGAGTCGGCGCCATGACCACAGGCGGCGGTCCCGGGCACCGTATGAGTGCAATAGCTATGGCAACCTGACGTCTTTTGCAATTGGGGGCGCAACAAATGCCGCCCACTGAAGCTTTGGTGTGAATGACTGCAGTTATTGGGACTGTCGCTCCCCTCCTATCGACCGAAACGCCTCGATTCCGAGGTGCATTCTCGAACAGCCATTCTCCGTGCGAAAGAAGACCTTCCTTCTACCGTTGGGGCCCGCATCGGAAGCTGATCGTCGCAGTATACAGCCGGGTGCGAGACGGTACGTGCACCGCCAGACCAGCTACTTTAGACACTTCTAATGAGTCTGCGCTACTTAATTGCGCTCCAGTAGCTATAGCCTGACATTGTATTACTCATTTCGATAGTAGATTGCGTCCAATGATCGATTAGATTAGCCGGTTATGGCTGCTATCACAAAGAGATGCGAGAGCGACATCAATCGGAACTCGTGCATTTGCTGCTAGTCCAAGAGATGTAAAAGGGAGGCACGAATTGGCTTAAGCCAAGAAGATTCCGGCTTGCGAGCCGGGTATTTTGCTGGCATGCTTGCTGGTTTCTGAGTGGTGCACTGTGGCAATTGTTCAAAGAAGGGGGCATAAAGATGGCCAAGGAATCTTCGAATACCGCTTCTTCAGCAAATAAAGCGGACGCAAATCTGATAAGTAATGCAGACGGAAGCGGGCTGACCTTCATGGCGGGCCAGGCTCGCGAGAGCGGGGCCCCCGGCGACGCTGTAGGTGTCGACAAGATACGTGATCTGCTGTTCGGCAACCAGATGCAGGACTATGACCGCCGCTTTTCCAAGCTTGAAGAACGGGTCTTGCAGCGCTTCAAGGATGTCGAATCCGAGGCCAAGCGCAATCTTGAAATGTACGAGTCAAATGCGAAGAAGCAGGTCGACTCGCTTGCGGCGCAATTGCGGAACGAAAAAGACGCGCGAGCCGACGCCGATAAGGAGATTGACCGGAATCTTCGCGAGCAAAATCAGGCGCTCGAAAAGCAGGTGCGCGCGTTGTCGGATCAGTTGAGCGAGCTTGAGCGGGAAGTTGCGGACCGGATAAATCGAAACGATCATTTGCTGCGTGAGGAAATCAAGCAAAAGAATGAAAGCATTCAGATGCTGATGGAGAAAATGTTTTCCGATCTTGGCAATGTCAAGACCGACCGAAATCTTTTGGCTGGCCTGTTTGTCGAGGTTGCAAAATGTCTAAATCAGGATCCCGTCGGCAGCAAGAACAACTCGGAGCGTACCTGGAAAGTGAGTTGATCGGAACTTGACGTCGACTGTCGACCCAATCAGCCTCCCTCAAAGAGCAGCTTCGAACGATACAGAGATTGATCGCGAGGCTCTGGCTCGCCTTTTGATCGAAATTGCCCGGAACGTTGATCCGGACTATCGTGCGCGTCTCGACGGAATCCCAACCACCGACCCTCGCATGGAAACGCTGCGCCAGTTGCTGGTCGGCCGCGAAATTTCGGAGCTTTCACGAGTTACGCACCTGCTCGACGAACCCGAGCAGCTTGCGGCTGCAGTGGGGAGCGTTCTCCCCCGTGCAGCCGCACGTGCGCCTCATGCGCAACTCGGAGAGGCCCTTGCGCCAGCTGTCGAGAGGGCCGTGCAACGGTCCATCCAGAAGAGCCCGCGTACGCTGACGGATATATTGTACCCGGTGTTTCTGCCGGCTATTCGCAAGTCGATCGGCGAAAAGATCGACCAGACCTTTCAATCGCTGAATGAAACTTTAAGACATATATTTACCTGGCATGGGCTCAAGTGGAGACTTGAAGCTTGGAGGACAGGAGCAAGCTTCTCAGAAGTTGTTCTTAAGCATTCTCTTGTCTATCGTGTGGAACATGTGTTTCTCATCAACCGCAATTCCGGGCTTTTGATAGCGCATGTAACTGCCGATAATGCAACTAGCGAAGACCCTCAACTCATTTCTTCGATGCTTAGTGCAATTCAAGATTTTGTAAAAGACTCATTTAACGAGAAAGAACAGAGTGGCCTGGACACTATTCGTTTCGGAGAGCTTCGTCTCTGGTCGGAAGTTGGACCGTTTGCGACCTTGGTTGCGGTGATCCGGGGAAATCCGCCGGAGGAATTACATGAAATAATTCGCGATGTATTGCTTCGCATCCATGATGAATGCTCACAGGCTCTAGAGCAGTTTGACGGCGACAGTTCGCAGTTGGCCGGCGTAGAGACGCAGTTGCAGACCTGCGTTGAACTGAAGCAGGAGGAATCAAACCAGGGATTTCCGTGGCTGGTAGTCGCTGCAGTCCTGCTGGTTTTGATTCCGGCAGGCGGTTGGTTCTTTCTTTCTTGGCAATCCGGGCAGCGCTGGCAGGCCTATGTGTCGCGACTGGGGACCCAGCCGGGCATCATCGTTGCCGAACAAAAGGTGCGCGATGGCCAATTCTATATTGCCGGCCTGAGAGACCCGCTTGCCGCCGACCCGCAGGCTCTGTTGGCCGGAACGCAGGTCGATCCCGCCCGCGTTCATTCGCAGTGGCAATTCTATCAGAGTCTTGATCCGGAGTTCGTGTTGAAGCGGCTAACGGCGTCGCTGGTTCCGCCGGATTCAGTACGACTTTCGATCGTCAATGATCGCATCGTTGCCGAGGGTGAGGCTCCCGACACCTGGATAGATCGGGCGCGCGCAGCGGCCCAACAACTTTCGGCAGGCGGACCGGAATTCGATATCTCCAGGGTTCGTGATGTGAGCCCCGAAGCACGCGCGGCGGAGCGCTGGCAGGCCTATGTGTCGCGACTGGAGGCCCAACCGGGAATCATCGTCGCCCAACAAACGGCGAGGGGCGGACATTTCTATATTTCCGGCCTGAGAGACCCGGAGGCCGCCGACCCGAAGGCTCTGCTGTCCGGAACAGGGGTCGATCCTGCTCGCGTTCATTCACAGTGGCAATTCTATCAGAGCCTTGATCCGAAGTTCGTCCTGAAGCGGCTGGTGGTGTCGCTGACCCCGCCGAAATCGGTTCGGCTTTCGATCGTCAATGATCGCATCGTTGCCGAGGGTGAGGCTCCCGACACCTGGATAGATCTCGCACGCGCAGCGGCCCGACAGCTTTCGGCAGGCGGACCGGAATTCGACATCTCCAAGGTTCGTGATGTGAGCCCCGAAGCACGCGCGGCGGAGCACTGGCAGACTTATGTGTCGCGACTGGAGGCCCAAGCGGGAATCATCGTCGCCCAACAAACGGCGAGGGGCGGACATTTCTATATTTCCGGCCTGAGAGACCCGCAGGCCGCCGACCCGAAGGCTCTGCTGTCCGGAACAGGGGTCGATCCTGCTCGCGTTCATTCACAGTGGCAATTCTATCAAAGCCTTGATCCGAAGTTCGTGGTGAAGCGGCTGATGGCGTCGCTGACTCCGCCGGATTCAGTACGGCTTTCGATCATCAAGGATCGCATCGTTGCCCAGGGTGAAGCTCCTGCCGCCTGGATAGATCGGGCGCGGGTCGCCGCCCAACAGCTGTCCGCGGACGGACTCTCTCTAGAAATCTCCGAGCTGCGTGAGTTGACCCCTCCGCAACTCACTCATTTGAGGGAGGCTATTCAAGCGGTCGACATTTTGTTCGATTCTGGCAAGGCTGTACCGGGACCAGAGCAACTGCCGGTTCTCGACAAATTGGCGAATCAGTTGAAGGAATTGGCCAAGGCCGCCCGCAAGGCAGGCGTAACAGCACAGTTCATGTTGACCGGCCATTCGGACGAGACGGGCCGTGAAACGGCCAAGTTGTCGATCAGCGCCGCGCGCGCGGAAACAGTTCGTGCGCTTCTCAAGAAGCGCGGCGTCGATCCGGAGTTGCTCTTGGTTCGCGGCGCGGGCACCTTTGAGCCAGCGGAGATTGAAAATAGCCGAACCGGGAACTCCGCCAACCGCAGAGTTTCGGTTACGGTAAACTTCCACTAGGCGGAGCCCAGGATATTGCAAAAGAAGATCTGCATGTTGGGCGGGTTCGCTGTCGGAAAGACCAGTCTGGTTCGCAGGTTTGTGCAAAGCATCTTTTCAGAAACCTACTTGACCACGGTGGGAGTGAAAATCGACAAGAAGAGCGTCGCATTCCCGGACAAAACCGTGGATCTGATTTTGTGGGATTTGGCCGGCGAAGACGATATCGGCTCATTCCGCGTCAGCTATGTGCGAGGTGCGAGTGGGCTCGTGCTTGTCGTCGATGGAACACGCGCTGCTACTCTTGCCGTGGCGCTCACGTTGCGCGAGCGGGCCGAGGCTGAATTCGGCGCTATGCCGTTTGTATTGCTGTTCAACAAATCCGATCTGGCCGATCGGTGGGCAATATCGGATAGTGAAATTGACGAACTGAGGCAACTTGGATGGCAAGTCTATCTAACAAGTGCGCTTTCGGGTGAGCATGTTGATGATGCGTTTCGTCAACTTGCTTCGATGGTCAGCAAATAAACCATGCACGTCTTGCCAAGAGAAGTTAAAAGCTGGATTTACGATTTCTTCTACAACGAGCGCTCGGTCGCATATCTGAAAATCGACGCCCAGCTTTGCATAGCTGCGAAGGGCGGTAACGTTAAACATTACGGACTCTCGTCAGTTCGCATAGGTAAGCCTGTTGCCGAGCAGCTTGAATTCATGGAAGGTTTGTTGCCCTGCCCGGAGCTTCCATATGATATGGCCATGGTCGAACTTCCCAGCGGGCGTGTCGCGGACCTCCATCTTTTTGCTGACAATGCCTGCGTGTGGCTGCTCTTTCTTGACGCCAATGCCGAACGCGACAATAGGCAGCGGCTTCAACAGAAGGCTTATGAAATGACGCTCCTGCAAGAGAGGGAGCGTCAACTCAACGAGAAATTACAATCGATGAACGAGGCGTTGAGGGCGAGCCAAGAGGGATTGTCGCGTGAATACCAGCGCGCCGAAGCCCTGCTCCTCAACATTCTTCCGGCGTCTATCGCGGAGCGGCTAAAAGCGCACGAAGAAATTGCAGACAACTACGCAGAGGTGAGTGTGCTTTTTGCCGACATCGTCGGTTTTACGGAAAGAGCGCGGAACGTCGGAGCCGTGACGACGCTCGCTATTTTAAATTACTTCTTCAAAGCGGCGGATCTGCTCTCGGAGCGATACGGCTGCGAAAAGATCAAGACAATCGGCGATTGTGTGATGGTGGTCGCTGGCCTGCCCGCCGCGCGATCCGATCATGCGGAAGCCCTTGCGCACTATGCGCTTGAACTGCGGAAGGCGGTTAAGCTCGAACGCTTCGCAGGAGAACCGATAAGACTCAGAATTGGAATTCACTCAGGACCAATCGTGGCGGGCGTCATAGGCAAAAGGCGGTTTGCCTATGACCTATGGGGCGACACCGTTAATCTCGCCGCACGTATCCAAACGTCCGCGGAGCCCGATGAAATCCGTATTTCGGATGCAACTCATCAACTGCTTGGACCAAATTTTGCTTGCGACCCGCTCGAGGAAACGGAATTGCGTGGTACAGGTCGTGTGCGAATGTGGCGGCTCCCGGCCTGATTTGCCGCATGGCAGTGCCGACCCGGAAGCGCATTGCATCTCAAGCAACATCATGGTTTCGAATGTCCGCAGCGGTGCGCGAAGCAGTTGACCACCGAGCGACCGCCAAAGGTCTGTCCTGGTCAACTCAGGAAATCAGTTCCTGAGATTTAACGTCGATGCCCAGTTCATAGAACGGCCGGAGGCCTGGGCCGAGGTCGGAATGCCCTGCCCCCGCGGCTAAATAAACACCGCCAAGTACCCGGCGCAACGGTCTGGCTCGGAACGATGACGTCTTGCACCGCAACATCGGTTTCTTCAAGGTAGGGCAACAACGGACATAGATGTCGTTGCTCGCCGATCTGACCGGAAGGTTAACAGCACGATGCCACTCATGACTCGACGATTGGGAGCCAGGAACCTGGCGCGCCCGGCACGGCGCCTCGGAGACCTGACTGCGATGTTTGCCCTGATTGCCAGGCCGCTCGTCTTTGGGATCGCCCTTTTGTTGGCTGGTCAGGCGCAGGCGCAGGCGCCGGCGACCGTCCCGCCTGAAAGGGTCAAACAGTTGTTCGAGCTTCTCGACGATCCGTCAGTGAAGGCCTGGGTGGCCGAACAGCGAAATCAGGACGCCGGGTCAACGGGAGCGCCCGCCGAGAGAGGGGCTTCGCCGACCGACGCATCGTCCGGCGCCGTGGCCGCACCAGGCCAGATGAATACGATGGCATCCTCGACGCTCGATGGAATCAGGCATCATATCGAAAGAATCGTGCGAACTTTGCCCTTGCTGCCAGGCCAGTTCGCGCGCGTTCGGGCAGAGACGATGGAGGATATGTCCAGCAAGGGGCCTGCCGGCGTATTTGTGCTGATTGCAATGTTCATCGCTGCCGGCCTGGCACTCACTTGGGCAACGTTCAAGCTCACCCGTCCATTTCGTCTTTGGATTATCGCGCAACCGAAGGATACGCCCGTTGGGCGAGCCAAGAAGATTGGTGGCCGCCTGCTTTATTCCAGCATGCTGATAGTCTCTTTCGCACTGGGCAGCGCCGGCGCGTTCATGTTGTTCGACTGGCCGATGCTTATCCGCGAGATTGTACTGACATTTCTGATGGCGGCAGTCGTTACATGGGGTGTGCGCATGTACGTCATGGCGATGCTCGTCCCTTCCTTCATGAACGTCGAGAACGCCGTCGAGGTTCGTGCTTTGCCGATCACCAACGAAGCGGCTGACCATTGGTCCTATTGGCTACCCCGGATCGTCGGCGTCTTCGCCTTCTTCGGCGCCGCGTTTATCCTCTTGCCAGGTCTCGGCATCGATCAGGACGGAATGATGGTCCTGTCACTGGGCGCCGATTTCGTGCTGCTGTTGCTCCTGCTGCTCGCCATTTGGCGTCGGCCAAGAACGCAGCGAGACGGTGCGCGCCACATCGGTCACACGGAAGCGACATGGCTATTGACTGCTTATTTCGTCGTCCTGTTCCTGCAGCGTATCGCCGGCCTTTATACATACTTCTGGTTCACCTTCGCCGCATTCTTCCTGCCTTTGGCAATCGTGGTGACGCAGCGCGGGGTTAATTTCGTTCTGCGGCCAGGTTCGGAAGATGTCGGCCGGCCCACGATCCCGGCGGTGACGATCGCTGTCATCGATCGCGGAATCCGAATGATTTTCATCCTGGCGGCGGCTTACCTTCTCGCACGTGTCTGGGGTCTGGACATGCAATCCATGCGGGACAGCGATACGACGACGACGTTCATATTGCGCGGCTTGATCAATGTCGTGGTCATTGCCCTCGCCGCCGACTTCGGCTGGTCGATCATCAAAGCTTTGATCGAACGAAAGCTGGGCATCGAAACACCGCACCCTGTGATCAGCGACGAGGACGTCCCGATCCTCGATCCGCAGCAGGCGCGGCTGCACACGCTCTTGCCGATCCTCCAGAATATTCTGCTCGCATCGATCATCGTGATGGCGGTGCTTATGATGCTCGCCTCGCTGGGTATCCAGATCGGCCCATTGATCGCCGGCGCTGGCGTCGTCGGCGTCGCCGTGGGCTTTGGGGCACAAACCATTGTCAAGGACGTCATTTCAGGCGTGTTTTTTCTGCTCGATGATGCGTTCCGTGTTGGCGAATACATTTCATCGGGCAATTACAAGGGTACTGTGGAAAGCTTTTCGCTGCGCTCGGTGAAGCTGCGCCACCATCGTGGTCCGCTGTTCACGATACCTTTCGGTGAACTCGGGGCAGTCCAGAACCAGAGCCGTGACTGGGTTATCGACAAATTCAACATCACCGTTGGTTATGACACTGATATCGACTTCGCTCGCAAGCTGATCAAGCGGATCGGCCTCGAACTGGCGGAAGATCCCGAGTTCAAACACTGGGTGCTCGACCCGATCAAGATGCAGGGCGTACAGGAGTTCGGCGAATACGGCATCGTATTGAGGGTCAAGGCCACAACCAAGCCGGGAGGCGCCTTCGGTATGAAACGCAAATTCTATGTACGCCTCCGCCAGGTCTTCAAGGAGCAGGGCATCGAACTCCCATTTCCGACCGTCCAGGTCCAGGGGCTACAGAACCAACATGGGGCAGAGAATGCACCGTTGGAGATCACGCCCGAGTTGAAAATGGCCGTCGCGCAGTCGCACACTATTCGGCGCAGAAAAAAAGCTAGCACAACGGAATAGAAAAGCTGCGACACCTGCTGGTCACAGTGCGGCTTTCCGCGCATCGCCCATGGCAGGGACACTCTTTTCGCCACGTAAGCAAAAGGCGCCCCGAAAGGCGCCTCTTAATCGCTTGGTTCCCCTCAAGGAAACTGGAGCGGGTGAAGCGATTCGAACGCTCGACCCCAACCTTGGCAAGGTTGTGCTCTACCCCTGAGCTACACCCGCTCGCGCGGCTTTTGGGCCGCAAGCCGCGCCTATATGGCTGAAGAGCGCGGCGATTGCAACAGGGAATTCGCAGGCTTTTTGCTTCGTCGGCAATGCGAACAAGCCTCCTGCGAGACGTCGCAAGGCAATCGCCCCCGCGTTGCGCGACGGGCTTGTCTTGGCAGCATCATTGGCCGTAAACGGCGTTAGTCGAACAAGCAGTTGAAAGCGGGCCATCAGAAGAAAGACCGATGCCGAAGACCGAAGCCGAACTTTTCGCCTTTCTCGCCGGACTCGGGATCGAAGTATCGACGCGGCGGCATCCGCCGCTGTTCACGGTCGCCGATTCGCAGGCGCTGCGCGGCGAGATTGCCGGCGGCCATACCAAGAACCTGTTCCTCAAGGACAAGAAGGACAATTTCTTCCTGGTCAGCGTCGGCGAGGAGGCGGTGGTCGATCTCAAGCATATACACCATCTGATCGGCGCTGCCGGGCGCGTGTCCTTCGGCCGGCCGGAGATGCTGATGGAGCTTCTCGGCGTCGTCCCGGGCGCGGTCACGGTGTTCGGGCTGATCAACGACACCGAGCGAAGGATCAAGGTCGTGTTGGACGAGGTGCTGATGAGCCATGCGGTGGTCAATGCCCACCCGCTGACCAACGAAGCGACGACTTCCATCGCTGCCGCGGACCTGGTCAAATTCGTCGAGGCAACCGGACATGATGCTGTTATCTTGAAAGTCTCGGCATGATCGCCACATGGGTGACTGAAACCGGGTTCTAAAGAAGGATGTTGCGCCCGTCCCTTGGCCGGCGGCGCGACCGAAAGGCGACGAGATGAGTGATAGCAACCCCTTTGGCGGCCCATTTGGCAGCAATGGCGGCCGGTATGCCACCACCGTGCAATATGGCGGCACCGATGCCGCGCGTGAGAAGGTCGCGCTTGCGGAGGCGCCGGCCGACGTAATCAAGGACACAACGACCGCTGGATTTGCCGCCGACGTGATCCAGGAATCGCGTCACCAGCCGGTGCTGGTCGATTTCTGGGCGCCGTGGTGCGGCCCTTGCAAGCAATTGACGCCGCTGCTGGAGAAGGCGGTGAAAGCCGCCGGTGGCAAGGTCAAGCTGGTCAAGATGAATATCGACGACCATCCATCGATCGCCGGCCAGCTTGGCATCCAGTCGATACCGGCGGTCATTGCCTTCAAGGACGGCCAGCCGGTCGACGGCTTCATGGGCGCCATTCCCGAGAGCCAGATCACGCAATTCATCCAGAAGGTCGGCGGCAAGAACGGCGGTGCGCCGCAACTTGCCGAGGCGCTGGCCGCGGCCGCCGAAGCGCGCGACACCGGGGACGTGCAGACGGCGGCCGACATTTACGATGCCATCCTGGAACAGGCGCCGGAGACGATCGAGGCGATCGCTGGCTTGGGCGACCTGCTGTTCGAGGCCGGCGATGCCGAAGGTGCCGAGGCGGTGCTGGCGCGGGCGCCGGAAGCAAAGAAGGATGCGCCCCAGCTCGCCGCGCTGCGGGCCAAGATGGCGCTCGCCGCGCAAGCAGCAGTGCTCGGCAATCCGGCGGAACTGGAACGGCGGCTGGCCGAAAATCCCGGGGATCACCAGGCACGGTTCGAGCTTGCCATGATCCAGAACGCCAAGGGTGATCGCATGGCGGCGGCCGACAATCTGCTGGCGATCATCAAGGCCGACCGCTCGTGGAACGACGACGGCGCCAGAACCCAGTTGCTGCAGCTCTTCGAGGCATGGGGCATGACCGACGAAGCAACGCTGTCGGCACGGCGCAAACTGTCGTCGCTGCTGTTTTCCTGAGCCGGCGCAGACTGTTTTGTCGCGCGGGCTTGCGGTGGGCCGCGGCTGCGCCAGATTAGGTTTTCGGATGGCGTTCGATTTCAGGTTTCCGGTGTTGCGCCTTGTGCCGGCCGGGAGGAGACGGATTTGGTGCGCTTCCTGACAAAGCGATCGGAGGATTGAGGTGCAGGCGGGAAACGCGCATTACCGGCTCGCTGCGGACTTACCGTCGACCATGCCGATCTTTCCGCTTGAGGGCGCATTGCTGCTGCCGGGAGGCCGCATGCCGCTCAACATCTTCGAGCCGCGCTATCTGCAGATGGTCGACGAGGCGATCGCCGGGCCGCGGCTGATCGGCATGATCCAGCCCAGCCTTGACGGTGCGCTGCGTCCCGACGGCGAGCCGGAGCTCTGCAATGTCGGCTGCGCCGGGCGCATCATTGCGCTGTCCGAGAGCGGCGACGGCCGTTACCTGATTTCGCTGCAGGGCGTGTGCCGGTTCCGTATTGTACAGGAGCTCACGGTCAAAACACCCTTCCGGCAGTGCCGGTTGGCACCCTTTCTCGCCGATCTCGACGAGGAGCAGGCAGACGCCGAGATCGACCGGCCGGCGCTGCTCAAAGCGTTTCGCGCCTATCTGCAGGCTAACGATCTGGAGGCCGACTGGGAAAGCGTCAGCCGCGCCGAAAACGCCATGCTGGTCAACGCACTGTCGATGATGGCGCCCTACGGGCCGGCCGAGAAACAGGCGCTGCTCGAAGCGGCCGATCTGAAGACACGCGCCGAGACCCTGATCGCCATCACCGAAATGGCGCTGGCGCGCGACAATGAGGATTTCGGTTCGAGTTTGCAGTAGGTTCTTGCCTTCTCCCCTTGTGGGAGAAGGTGGATCGGCGCGCAGCGCCGAGACGGTTGAGGGGTACTGGACGGAGTGCCGTCGGTGCCAAGCTGGAACACCCCTCATCCGACCGAACTTCGCTCGGCCACCTTCTCCCACAAGGGGAGAAGGAAGTTCGCGCTCGAAACCTTAACCCGATTGCCCTGTGGAAGGACAAACCAAATGGCGGATGGACGTGACGGGAACAGGACTGTCGACCCCAAGCTGCTGGAACTCTTGGCCTGCCCGCTGACCAAGGGGCCGCTTGCCTGGGATCCGGAGCGCGGCGAGCTTATCTCGCGGGTGGCAAAGCTTGCCTATCCGGTGCGGGACGGCATTCCGATCATGCTGCCATCGGAAGCGCGTGTCATCACCATAGATGATGCCATGCCACCGCCGCCGCGCCTGGGTGGAACGCCCTGAGTGCTGCGGTTCAGAGCCGCTCCGTCGCGATCTTTCGCGCCTCTATTGAAAATTGCGCCCTTTGGGCATGACCTTCTCTGCCTTTCCCAGTAGTTCCGTTTGCGCGATGCTGCCAGGCTGAGCCTCGTCTGCACTGCTCGACAGTCTGTCCGCAGGCCTTGCCTGCTCAAGCAGCACCGACAGCCACGGCGTCAGATCCTCGACCTTCTCGGCGACGATATGGATGACGTCCGATTCCGATTGCAACTTGCCGGTGACGCGGATGAGACGCGCGCCCATGACGATGGGGCGGAAGCGGTCAAAAGTCCTTTCCCAGAAAATAATGTTGGCGACCGCATTCTCGTCTTCCAGCGTCAGGAAAATCGCCTTGCCATTGCCCGGCCGCTGCCGCACCAGCACGAGGCCGGCGACCGAAACGCGCCGGCCGTCCCGCACCTGGCCGAGCCGCACATTGGGCGTGACGCCGGAACGATCCAGCCTTTGACGCAGGAAGGCGACCGGGTGCGCCTTCAGCGACAGGCCAAGCGAGCGGTAGTCGTGGACGACGTGCTCGCCGAGCGGCATTGTCGGGAGCCTGGTTGCAGGCTCCAGATCGCGCAAGCGGATCGCCGGCTGGTCGAACAGCGGCAGCTTTTCGGCGGCACTCTTGCCGTCGAGCGCGCGGACCGCCCATAGAGCGTCGCGACGGTTCAATCCAAGCGACCGGAAAGCGTCGGCCTGCGCCAGTTTTTCGATCTCGTCGACGTTGAGGCCCGAGCGCAGCCAGACGTCGCGTACGGATGCATAGCCGGCGCCGCGCCTCGACACAAACGCTTCCATGCGCTCCTTCGACAGGCCCTTGACCTGGCGAAAGCCGAGCCGGACGGCATGGCTGGTCCGGATGACGCCGCGCATCTGGGCATGGCGGTCAAGGATACGATCCGGATCGAAAGGCGATTTCTCCAAGGCGCAATCCCAGCCGGAAAAATTGACGTCGACCTCGCGGATCTCGACGCCGTGGTCATGCGCGTCGCGGACAAGCTGGGCCGGCTGGTAAAACCCCATCGGCTGGGAATTCAGGATCGCGGCGCAGAACACGTCGGGATAGAAGGTCTTGAACCAGCAGGAGGCATAGACCAGCAGGGCGAAGGAGGCGGCGTGGCTCTCGGGAAAGCCGTATTCGCCAAAACCCTCGATCTGCTTGAAGCAGCGCTCGGCGAAGTCTTTTTCGTAGCCCTTGGCGACCATGCCGTCGACCATTCTCTTGCGGTAATTGCCGATCGTGCCGGTGCGCTTGAATGTCGCCATGGCGCGGCGCAGTTCATCGGCCTCGCCCGGCCTGAAGCCGCCAGCAACGATGGCGATCTTCATCGCCTGCTCCTGGAACAGCGGCACGCCCAGCGTCCTGCCGAGTATTTTTTCCAGTTCCGGCTTGGGATATTCGGGTTTTTCCTTGCCTTGCCGGCGGCGCAGATAAGGGTGGACCATGTCGCCTTGGATCGGGCCGGGCCGCACGATCGCCACCTCGATGACGAGGTCGTAAAAGCTTTTCGGCCGCAGCCGCGGCAGCATCGACATCTGCGCGCGCGATTCGATCTGGAAGACGCCGATCGTGTCGGCACGGCAGATCATGTCGTAGACATGCTTGTCCTCGGCAGGCAGAGTGGCCAGCACATAGGGCAGGCCGTACTCGTCCCGCGCCTGCGGATAATGATCCTGGAGCAGGGTGAAGGCGCGCTGCAGGCAGGTCAGCATGCCGAGCGCCAGCACGTCCACTTTAAGGATTTTCACCGCGTCGAGATCGTCCTTGTCCCACTCGACCATCTTGCGCTCGTCCATCGCCGTCTTGACGATGGGCACGATCTCGTCGAGCCGGTCCCGGGTGATGACGAAACCGCCGACATGCTGCGACAAATGACGGGGAAAGCCCATGATCTCGTTGGCGCATTCGATTACATGCCTTGTCGATGGATCGGTCTGATCGAGGCCGCCGGCCTTTGTCTCCTTTTCGCCGAGCTCCGAGGTCGACCAGCCCCAGATCGAACTGGACAGCGCGCCCCGGACGTCGTCCGACAGGCCCATCGCCTTGGCCACTTCGCGCATCGCCGAGCGGCCCCGGTAGCTGACGACGGCGGCGGCCAGCGCGGTGCGCTTGGTGCTGTATTTGGAATAGATGTACTGGATGACCTCCTCGCGCTTTTCATGCTCGAAATCGACGTCGATGTCGGGCGGCTCGTTTCTTTCCTCGGAAATGAAGCGCTCGAAAAGCGTTTCGATCTTGTCCGGGCCGACTTCGGTGATGCCAATGCAGAAGCAGACGATCGAGTTGGCGGCAGAGCCGCGCCCCTGGCAGAGAATGTTCTGGCTGCGGGCGAATTTGACGATGTCGTGGACAGTCAGGAAATAGCGCGCGTAGTTCAGGCGCTCGATCAGAGCGAGCTCCTCCTCGATGCGCTGCGTCACAAAAGCGGGCACGCCCGAGGGGTAGCGGATGGCGGCTCCCTCCTTGGCCAGCCTTTCCAGTTCGGCCTGCGGCCCAAGACCCGATTCCGTCGGCTCGTCGGGATAGTTGTATTGCAGGTCACTGAGCGAGAAGGTCAGCTCGCCGGCAAAACGCAGCGTTTCCGCCAGCGCTTGCGGATGCCTGCGGAAAAGCCGTGCCATCTCCAGCGGCGGCTTTAAGTGACGCTCGGCATTGGCCGCCAGCTCCAGCCCCACCTCGGCGACAGGCACATTGAGGCGGATCGCCGTCAGCACGTCCTGCAGCGGGCGCCGTTCCGACGTATGGTAGAGAACATCGTTGGTCGCCATCAACGGGATGCCGGCCAGCTCCGCCATCGCCGCCGCCTGCTCGATACGGAAGCGGTCGTTGCCGCGGTAATCCGGCGAAACCGCAAGCCGCAGGTTTTCACCGAAACGATCCCTGAGCCGGCTAAGGAGTGCGTGGCTGGTTTCCGCGTCCGCCGACACATCCGGCAGTATGGCGAGCGACAGGAGATCGCCCCATTCGAGAAGATCGCTCTGTTTGAGGAGCGTCGCCCCTTTTTCGTTCTCGTCACGCAGATTGGCCTGCGTCAGCATGCGGCAGAGATGACCCCAACCCTTGCGATCCTGCGGGTAGGCGAGGATGTCCGGCGTGCCGTCGCAAAAAACCAGGCGGCAGCCGGGATGATAGGAAGCACCCTCCACCTTGGCCTGCTGCCAGGCGCGCACCACGCCCGCCACCGTGTTGCGGTCGGCGAGACCGATCGCCGAAAACCCCAGGAATTTTGCCGCGACCACCAGCTCCTCCGGTTTCGAGGCACCGCGCAGAAACGAGAAGTTCGACTGGATGCCGAATTCGGCATAGGGAATGGCCGTCAGCGCATTCATGCGAAGATCCCATGCATGAACCAGCGCGGCGAAGGCAGCGAGGCGCCGTAAAGACCCTGGCGGTAGAGCCAGTAACGGCGGCCGTCGGCATCCTCGATGCGGAAATAATCCCGGGTTGGCTCATCTTCTCGTCCCGGCGCCCCTCGCCACCATTCCGGCGCGATGCGCTCCGGCCCTTCGGCGCGCGCGACCCGGTAGAGCGCGCGCCGCCAGCGGAAGTTCAAAGGCGGGCCTTCCGGCATTTCGGTGGCCGGCACCTCGATCGGCTCGGGCGAACGGAAAAGCCGGATCGGCCGTTCCGGCTGGAAGACGGTCGTGGGAGCATCCTTCACCTTGTCCGGCTGCTTCGGCGGCGAGCTTCTCTGCGGCGCCTCCGTGAAGGGGAGGGTGGCGACGGCGCGCTCCGGCAGATGGCTCTCGACGGCGACCGGCTTCAAGACCGCGCCTTCGCCGAGCCGGGCGCGAATGCGGTCGGCAAAAAGCGCGATATCGGCGCCGTCGTCGCTCGTTTCGCCGGCAAGGTCGGCCTGCTGCATATCGAAGGCGGCGGCGGTCAGCACCGAGAGGCGCACGAGATCGAAGCCATAGCCGGCGTCGATATCCTGTTCGAGCGCGGCAAGCCGTTCGTGGAACAATTTCTGGATCAGCAGCGGCTCACGCAAGGGCCGCGAGGTGCCGACGGCGATGCGGCTGACGCCGCCATCGACGCGGAAAAGCAGCAGCGCCAGCCGCCTTGCGCCCTCGCCGCGACGCTCGAGGTCGCTCTTCAAGGTGGTCGCCAGCATGCCGGTCAGCCGCTCGATGTCTTCGGTCAGCATGATCGGCTCGGCAAGGTGACGCTCGACCGAAAGCGGTGCCACCGGCAGGCGCGGCGACACGGCCTCCTCGAGGCGGCCAAGCGCCTGGTCGAGGCGCAAGAGCAGCGATGCGCCGAAGCGGCGGGCCAGCGGCGCGCGCGGTGCCGCCATGACGGCGCCCGCCGTGCGCAGGCCGACGCTTTCGAGGCTGGCGCGTACCTCCGGGTCGATGCGCAGCGCCGCCAGCGGCAAGGGCGCGAGAAGCGCTTCCTCCTCACCATCGGGCACGATGCGGTCGCCAGCAAACCGCGCCGCCGCCCAGGCAGCACCAGGCGTGGCGGCAAGCCCGGCGCGGACATCGAAGCCCTGATGGAAAAAACGCGACAGGATATCGTCCAGCATCGAGCGTTCGCCGCCGAAAAGATGGGTGCAGCCGGTGACGTCGAGATAGAGGCCGTCGGTCCCGTCAAGCGCCACCAGCGGGGTATAGCGGTCGCACCAGTCGGCGAGGCCTTCGAGCAGGCGCCGGTCGGCCTCCGGATCGGCCTCCACGATGTCGATCGAGGGATGCATGGCGCGTGCGTCGGCTATGCCCATGCCGCGCTTCAGATTAAGCGCCTCGGCCCGCTCGTCGAGGGCGGCGATGCGCTGGGCGTTCCGGTCGCGGTGACTGATCACCAGCGGCAGGTGATCCGACGGCCGGGAACGCCAGGACCGCCCCAGACGCTGCCGCAGGATCCTCTCGGCGGCGAGATGCGGAAACCACAGGGATAGGAGTCTTTGGCCGTTCTGGGGCCCATTCCTGAGACCTTCCTTGCTCGCCCCGTCTTTCTTCGAATATGCGTTCATCGGGGTTCCACTCCAGTGTGAATTTTCCGGGCAAGGCCGTGCGGCTCTTGCCGATGGCGACGGTGAAGGCGGGTCGGCCGATCGAGCCGGCGAGCGGCCCGGCAAGCGTCTTACGCGTTGCCGCCGGTGCCGCCGACAGGATGAGGCGGACGGGCGCTGCCGTCGGTTCGGGCTCGCCGGCCTGGCGCAGCAGGAACAGCGGCCGGCCCGCACTCTGCGCGCGGGCGTGCAGCCGCCGCGTCGCGGTGAGGTCAAGCCGCTGCGGGCTGCCGCGGATTTCGAGGATGACGGCGGCCAGCGCCGTCATCCGGGCAGCCTCCTCGGCGATCCACAGCGCATCGAGCAGCCTTGGCGCCTCGGAAAACAGCAATTGCTCCGGCTCGATGCCGAAGAAGGCGTGAAGCCCCCTGGCATAGGGAAAGCCGGCCTCGCGGAAAACCTCGGATGTGCCGATCCACAGCACCGGCAATCGCGGCCCCTGGCTGAGGATCAGGCTGACGAGCGACAAGGCAAAACCGGCAACGGCCCCGGCATCGCGGGTCGCGGCGCCATGAAACTCGCTCACCGCCGCCTTCGGCAGGCCGCCGCTCAGCGCAGCATCGAGGCGCTCGGCGCCGGTGCGCAAAAACGCATCGGGCGGCGCCACGGCGAGGCCGCGCCGGACAATGGTCAGATTCCGAGCGGGTGTCGGATGCCGAGAGGGTGTCAGACTCTGACGAGAGACATCCGCGTCAAACGACGAACTGGCCGGCGCCTCCAGGCGCTCGGGCAAGGTCCCTTCGATCTTCGCGATCTGGCGGCGCAGGGCAAAAACAGTCTCCCGCGCCACGGCGCTTGTCGCCATGACGGTCAGCTTCCACTCACAATTGTTCCTGTTATGTTCCCTAGAATTCCAGAGGCCGGCCAAAGAGTCAAGCGGAGTCATGGGGAATTTATTCCTGTAGTGGGGGCGTGACACGGTCACCCCAGCCCGACCATTTGCCGAGTCCGGCCCGAAAGCCTATATGCCGGGATCAAAGGACAAAGCATGGCTCGCATCTACCAAACACGCATCTGGCACGACCAGCTTTCGCCAACGATGGAGGAAATCGAGCTCCTGGCGCTGGAGGCCTATGCCCATCTGCCGGAGGACTTTCGCAAGTTGACCGGCGAGATCGTCATTCAGATCGCCGAATTCCCGACCGACGAGATCATGGACGACCTTTCGCTGGAAACGCCCTTCGACCTGCTCGGCCTGTTCGAGGGGCGCGGCATCGCCGAGCGCTGGAACCCGCAGACCGGCGAGGGGCCGAACCGCATCACGCTCTATCGCCGCGCCATCCTCGACTACTGGGCCGAGAACGAGGAAACGCTGGGCGACATCGTCACCCATGTGCTGATCCACGAGATCGGCCACCATTTCGGCCTGTCGGACGACGATATGGAGCGGATCGAGGAAGCGGCTGAATAGCACTCAGATGACAGAAGCAGAATTTGCCGATCTGATCGATTGCAATTGGCCGTATCACGACATTTCACTGAGCCGGGAACTGATCGAATCCGCAGTGAGGATTTCGCCGAATGCCGCGTTCTTAGCACTTAGCGAGCTTTGCCATCTGCCCGCAAGTGCTGCCGTCGAGCCCGCCATTCTCCTAGCTCTGGTCGACTTTTGGCTATCCGAAGTCGACCACCCGGTGGCATCTCTGACTGCAGAATGCGCGATCTCCTTGATCGAACGCAAGCGACTGCGGGTTCCCGAGATACTTACGAAGATGGGTTACGTCTCCGGTTATCCCGGCCTCCTTGCAGCGCTATCGATACTCTATTTCAGCTGCGATGACGTCGACGGGCTCGCAGACGCGCGGCTCAACGAAATCAGAGCCGTCTGGGAAAGGCTGCCGTAGCCGGTAGCACCTACCAATCGCTGAGCTTGGTGTCGGGGCCGTATTCCTGGCCCTCGATGTCCTTCACCACGGCCTGGCCGCAGCGCATGGTCTTGGCCTCCTTGTCATAGGCATAGGTCGGCGAGCCGAACAGGTGCCAGCCCTTGTTCAGCGCCGCCGTCACCTTGTGGCAGAAGCTGGCATCGTCCGGGCCGGACAGAAAGCGGTAGAGTTTCATTCTTCAATCCTGTCGTCAGTTACGTTAGTCATGCGCGAACAGCGGCGGCCTTCGCCAGCAGTTTTTCGGCCTGCGCCAGATGCAGCCGCTCGACCATCTTGCCGTTCAGCGCAACTACCGCCCTACCGGTATTTTCGGCGAACGCGAAGGCATCCTTGACCGCGCGCGCCTCGGCTATTGCTTCGGGCGACGGTGCAAAGGCGCGGTTCGCGGCTTCGATCTGAGCTGGATGGATCAGCGACTTGCCGTCAAAACCCATGGCGGCCGCTTCCGTGCACTCGCGCGCAAACCCGTCCATATCGCGAAAATCATTGAAGACGCCATCGAGCAGGTCGAGGCCGCCGGCGCGCGCGGCGAGCACCATCTGCATCAGCCATGGAACGAGATAGCGCCGGTCGGGCATGGCGAGAATTCCGGTGTCCTTGACCAGGTCATTCGTTCCGGCAGCGAAACACACCAGTCGAGAGGCCGGATCGCGGCCGAGCTCGGCAATCGGCCCAATGTTGAGCAGCGCCTTGGGCGTCTCGATCATCGCCCATAGCTTGACTTCGTCGGCGATAAAATTGTCGTCGAGCACGTCGCCGGCCTCGAGAATGTCGCGCGGCGTGTCGACCTTGGGCAGCAGGATGGCGTCGGGCGAGCATTTTGCCGCGGCCAGCAGGTCGGCGCCGCCCCACTCGCTCGACAGCGCGTTGATGCGCACGACCATCTCGCAGCGCCGGTTGGAATGGCCGGCGAAAATCGCCGCCAGTTTTTCGCGCGCGGAAAGTTTATCGGCCGGGGCGACGGCGTCCTCGAGATCGATGACGACGGTATCGCAGGCCAGCGATTGGATCTTGGCCAGCGCCTTGTCGTTCGAAGCCGGGACGTAAAGCACCGAGCGGCGCGGGCGGTAGCTTTCGGTGGTCATCTTCGATCTATGCCGCCTGCAGCTAGCCGAGGCAAGCCGTGCATAAAAACTGCACGCAATTTCGGAAAATCTCCTCGTCTCCGCCCCGCTTGCCACCCGACCGGATGCGACAAGGGCGGCATGCAAGAGCAAAAGAACTCCCGTTGGTCCCTGCCGTACCGGCTTCGCCGCGAAAGCTGGTGGCTCGTCGATCCGCCCCAGACTTTGGCAACCCTCCTCCCTTTCGCCCGGAAATCCCTGCCCACCAGCCGCATCAAAGCCGCCGAGAAAGCCCGATCATGACAGTATTCCTCTCGGCGGCGCCGAGCTATTGCAGCCGCTTCGGCGTTGCCGTCCTGCTCGTCGCGTTGGCCGATTTCTTCTTCTATGGCCAACCGGCGGGCATCACGCTTTTCCTGTTCGGCGTTGCGATTGCAGCGGCGAGCATGGCTCTCCATCCTCTCGACGTCTTCAACGATGGCAGGTTCTGGTTCAAGCCGGTTGCGCTGTTTATGGCGCTGCTGCCGCTTGTGGAAAATGTCAGCGCACTGTCCGTCTCGATCGCGCTGGCGGCGACGGCCATCCTCGCGCTTTCACTGGCCGGACGGTTGCGGCGCGGCCTTGCCCGTATTGCCGGCCAACTCTCGCTGTTCCTGCTTGCAACGCCATTTCGGCTCGTCCTTGATTTCTTCCGCTGGCGCACGGCGGCGCGGCGGCTTGGCCGGCGGCGCGTGCGCCTTGCGGCGATCGCCGTCTGGGTCATGCCGCTGGGCCTCGGCGCAGTGTTCCTCGCGCTGTTCGGCGCCGCCAATCCGGTCATCGAATATTGGTTCTCGCTGATCGACCTGATGGCACTGCTCGACGTCGTCCAGCTGCCACGTCTCGGCTTCTGGCTGTTCGTGCTTGCCTGCGTCTGGGCCTTTCTGCGGCCGCGGCTGCCGCGCTTTCTCCGCCGCCGCAGGGTGTCGCCAGCCAGCGCACCGGCGACGCCGGCCACCAGGACCACCATCGAGGACATCGTCTTCGGCAAGGCCGCTATCCTCCGCGCGCTCGTCGTCTTCAACATCCTGTTCGCGGTGCAGAGCGCACTCGACGCCACCTATCTGTGGGGCGGCATCGCGCTTCCCGACGGGCTGACCTATGCCGCCTACGCGCATCGCGGCGCCTATCCGCTGATCGTCACGGCGCTGCTGGCCGCCGGCTTCGTGCTGGCGGCGCTGCGGCCGGGAAGTGCGACCTCCGGCGATCCGCTCATCCGCCGGCTGGTTTATGCCTGGGTGGCGCAGAACATCCTCCTGGTGATCTCGTCGATCCTGCGGCTCGATCTCTATATCGGTATCTATGCGCTGACCTATTGGCGTGTCGCTGCGTTCGTCTGGATGGGGCTGGTGGCGGCGGGCCTTGTCCTGATCATAGCCCGCATCGCGCGCGAAAAGTCCAACGAATGGCTGCTTGCCGCCAATCTTCTGACGCTATCGGCGACGCTCTATGCCTGCTCGTTCATCAACTTTGCCGCGCTGATTGCCAACTACAATGTCGACCATTGCTTCGAAATGACCGGCCAAGGCACCCAGCTCGACGTCTGGTACCTGCGCTCGCTCGGGCCCGGCGCCTTGCCGGCGCTCGATCGCTTCGTCCAGCACCAGAGCAGGACGGTTTCCGCGGAGGATGCCTCCATCCGCGAACTCGCCGGCTGGTATGCACAGGACGAAGCACGCTTCCGCGCCGGCCAGGAAAGCTGGCGGGGCTGGAGCTTTCGTGACTGGCGGCTCAACCGCGCCCTCGACAGGCGTGGCCCGTTCGTGGTTCCTCC
This sequence comes from Mesorhizobium sp. M0808, assembly GCF_040320025.1. NCBI lineage: Bacteria > Pseudomonadati > Pseudomonadota > Alphaproteobacteria > Hyphomicrobiales > Phyllobacteriaceae > Mesorhizobium > Mesorhizobium sp. M0808. Next base: position 193,330 of record NZ_JAMYOX010000005.1, on the reverse strand, counting down.
GATGTCCGAACCCTTCATGCCGGGCCGCTGATTTGATGCCGCACCACATACTGGTCGCCGACGACGACCCGCACATTCGCGAAATCATCTGCTTCGCGCTGGAAAAGGCCGGCATGAAAACGCTGGCGGTGCCGGACGGCGCGGCTGCCTTGCAGGCGATAGAGCGCCATGCGCCCGATCTCGTCGTGCTCGACATCGGCATGCCGGAAATGGACGGGCTGGAAGTGTGCCGGCGGCTGCGCCACACATCCGACCTGCCGGTGCTGTTCCTGTCCGCGCGCGATGAAGAGATCGACCGCGTCCTCGGGCTGGAGATGGGCGGCGATGATTATGTCACCAAGCCGTTCAGCCCGCGCGAGCTGGTCGCCCGCGTCAACGTCATTCTGCGCCGCGCCCGGCCCACGCCGGAACCAGCCGACGACCGGCAATTCTCGCATGGCAGACTGTTGCTGGTTCCGGCAAGCCATACAGCCAGCTTCGACGGCAAGCCGCTGGCGCTGACGTCGATCGAATTCGCGATCCTGAAAGGCTTTTTGGCGCGGCCGGCGCATGTGCTTGGCCGCGACATGGTGATGGCCAACGCCTATGCGGCCAATATCCATGTCGCAGACCGCACCGTCGACAGCCATATCCGCAATATCCGCGCCAAGCTGGCGGCCGTCGGCTGCGTCGATGCGATCGAGACCGTGCACGGCGTCGGTTTTCGGCTGGGCGGATGCGGCGCGTGAGCGCCCAAGAACTGATTGGCAGCAAATGGCGGCCTCGCCTCGCCACGGTCGTCATCGCCATCCTGATCATGGTGATGGCGCTGCCGCTGGCCGGCCTGTTTTTCTTCCGGCTCTACGAGAACCAGCTGATCAGGCAGACCGAGGCCGAGCTGATCGCCCAAGGCGCCGCCCTTGGCGCGATCTATGCGCAAGAGGTCCGTGAGGCCGGCCTTGCCCCGGAAAAGCTAGGCGCACCCGTGCCTTCACCCAACACCAGCGATCGGGCTTCTCCCTACCAGGCGATCGAACCGGGCCTCGATCTTGCGTCCGACGGGATCCTGCCGACCCGGCCCGCGGCCACCGCGGCCAGCGCCGATCCCGCCTTCGCGGCAATCGGCGCACGCCTGTCGGGCATTCTTGCCGAGACGCAGAAGACCACGCTCGCCGGCTTCCGGCTGCTCGATCCCAGAGGCGTGGTCATCGCCGGCCGTGAGGAGGCCGGCCTGTCGCTCGCCGCTGTCGAAGAGGTTCGCGCAGCGCTTGCCGGCCGCTACGCCAGCGCGCTCAGGCTGCGGGTTCCCGACCAGCCGTCGCCGCCGCTCTATTCGGTCAGCCGCGGCACCAAGGTTCGCGTCTTCGTGGCCATGCCGGTTGCGGTCTCCGGCAAGGTCGCCGGCGTCGTCTATCTGTCGCGGACGCCGAACAACATCGTCAAGCATCTCTATGGCGAGCGCGGCAAGGTGGCGCTGGCGGCAATCACCATCCTCGGCGGCGCGCTGCTGATCGGGCTGGTCTTCCTGCGCGCCGTCAGCCGTCCGATCTATGCGCTGATGGAACGCACGAAACGCATCGCCGCCGGCGACCGCGCGGCGATCAGGCCGCTCGATCACCACGGCACGCGCGAAATGGGTGAACTCTCTGCTGCTTTCCTCGACATGGCCGAAAAGCTGCACGCACGCTCCGACGGCATCCAGACCTTTGCCACCCACGTCTCGCACGAGCTCAAATCGCCGCTGACGGCGATCCAGGGGGCCGCCGAACTGCTGCGCGATTCGGGCAGCGCGATGGACGAGGCCGAGCGGCGGCGGTTTTCGGACAATATCGTCACCGATGCCGGCCGGCTCAACCTTCTGGTGCGCCGCCTGCTCGACCTGGCGCGCGCCGAAAATCTCGAGCCGAGCGGCGAAAACACGTCGCTCGGTGCGTCACTGGCGCTGCTGCCGGCCGACGACAGGCTGGCGGTGCGCGTCGAGGCGGGCACTGAGATCGGGCTGCGCATATCGGCCGAAAACGCTGCGATCGTGCTGGCCAATCTCATCGACAATTCGGCGCGGCACGGCGCGACGCTGGTATCGGTCACAGCCGCAAAAGCGGACGGCAAGGCCACCATCGTGGTCGCTGACGACGGCGCCGGCATTTCGCCCAGCAACCGAGGCCGCATCTTCGAGCCGTTCTTCACCACGCGCCGCGATTCCGGCGGCACCGGCATGGGCCTCGGCATCGTGCTGGCCCTCCTGAAAGCGCATGATGGCACGATCCGGCTGGTTGACTCGGCGAGCGGCACGCGCTTCGAGATCATCCTGCCGGCGGCGTGACTCGGCGGTTCAGATCGGAAGGGCCAAAAGGTGCATTACGATATCGTCATCATCGGCGGAGCCATCGTCGGCTCCTCGGTCGCCTATTATCTGCGCGAGGAAGGGTTTTCGGGCTCGATCGCGCTTGTCGAGCGCGACCCGCAATTTTCCCGCGCCGCGACCACGCTGTCCTGCGCCTCCATCCGCCAGCAGTTCTCGATCCCGGAAAACATCCGGCTGTCGCAATTCACGCTGAAACTGTTCCGGCGGCTCAGGGAAGAGTTTGGCGCGGACGCCGATATCGGCTTTCGCGAAGGCGGCTACCTCATCCTTGCCGGCGAGAACGGGCTGCCGATCCTGCGGGCCAACCACGAGGCGCAGATGGCCGAGGGCGCCGACATCGTGCTCGAGGATGCCGAGGCGCTCGTCCGCCGCTTTCCGTGGCTGTCGGTCGAGGGCATTTCCGCCGGCGCCTATGGCCGCAGCGGCGAAGGCTGGTTCGACGCGCATGCTATGCTGATGCTGTTCCGCAAGGCACTGCGAAGCAAGAACATCGATTTCATCACTGCGTCGGTGACCGGTATCGAGCGGCAGGGGAAGCGCGTCGCCGGTGTGACCCTCGACAATGGCGAGCGGCTCGAGGCCGGCACCGTCGTTAACGCCGCCGGGCCGAATGCCGGCAAGGTGGCAGCAATGGCCGGGCTGGCGCTGCCGGTGGAGCCGCGCAAGCGCAATGTCTTCGTCTTCGAGGCGCGCGAAAAATATGACGACATGCCGCTGCTGGTCGACCCGAGCGGCATCTATGTCCGGCCGGAGGGCTCGGTCTACATCACCGGCGGCGCCGAGCCGGAAGAGGGCGAAGGACCGGCCGACCCCGCCGACTTCGACCCCGACTGGCCGCTGTTCGAAGAGGTGATCTGGCCGGTGCTGGCGACCCGCATTCCGGCCTTCGAGGCGATCAAGCCGACGCGCGCCTGGGTCGGCCATTACGACTACAACACGCTCGACCAGAACGCGGTGATCGGCCCGCATCCCGAGGTCGGCAATTTCCTCTTCGCCAACGGTTTTTCCGGCCACGGCTTGCAGCAGGCTCCGGCGGTCGGCAAGGCGCTGGCCGAACTGATCGTGCATGGCGGCTATCGCACGGTGGATTGCTCGGCGTTCGGGTACAGCCGGATCGCCGACGGGCGGCCGTTCCGGGAATTGAATGTAATTTAACGCTTGCGCGAAGGGATGCTACCGTTGGGTTAGGCCGCCACCAAGCCGCCTGCACCAAGATACGCCTGAAGCCAGCCCAGCACCCTACCCCAGCCTTCCGCGTGCTCTGTTGCAGCGTCAGCGAGGCCGGCAAAGCCGCCATGGCAGATGGTGACGCGCGTGCCGCCGGCGATCGGCTCCAGCAGCCAGGCGACTTTGGTTTCGCGGCGGCCAAGCGTCGGATGATCCCAGTCGTATCTGCGCGTCTGCACGATCCGGCGCGGCTCTTCGATCTCCAGGAATTCGCCACTGGCGGGCAGGTGTCTGCCGGCCGCCGTCTCGACGGTGATGCTCCAGCGGCCGCCGACGCGGAGGTCGGCCGCCCATCCGGTCATCCGGTAGGTCTTGGCGGACCCACCAGCGCTCGACCTCGCGTGTAACGAGCGCGTCAAAGATCCGCTCGGGCGGCGCGCAAACATCGGCGCTCGCCATGACGGTCTCGCCATTGGTCATGCTGTGCACCGCGGAACCGTGCATCACCTGTCCTCCAGAAACGTTTCGCTATCGAAACGACCTCAAGCCTTCGACGCCGGGCGCGACAGGCCTTTGCCGGTTTCGAGCAAGCTCTTCAGGCTGGACAGGATGAGCGGCCAGCCGTTCGCCACATGGCCAAGCAGCTTGTGCGGTCCATCGGCTTCGTGTGTGATGGCGAGCTTCATCATCTCGCCCTCCTGCTCGATGGCGAAGGTGCAGCGTGTGTAGCCGTCCGCCTTGACCTCGGGCATGAACTCGTTGCGCCATTTGAGCACGATGCGCTTGGGTGGATCGATCTCGAGGACCTCGCCGCTGTCGGTGACGCGGCCGTCGGTGTAAACCATCTTCCACGCCGAACCTTGTTTCCAGTCGCTTAGCATCTGGGCGCCGAGGAAATATTGCCGCTGGAACTCCGGCTCGGTCAGTGCTTGCCAGAGTTTTTCGGGCGAGGTGCGGATGTAGGTGACATAAACGAAAATGTTGCTCATCAGTCTTCCCTTTCGAGGCGTTTCTTCAAATCGCTGAGGGCGCCCAGTCGCCCCCGCTCGAATTTGCCGATCCAGCGTTCGGCGATCTCGTTGATGGGAACGGAATTCAGATAATGTTGCTTCTCGCGTCCCTTGCGGATGGTGGTGACGAGGTTTGCTTCTTCCAGGATCGCCAGATGCTTGGTCACCGCCTGGCGCGTCATGTCCATCTCACCGCACAGCGCGTTCAGCGTCTGCCCGTTCCTGGCATGAAGGCTGTCCAGCAATTGCCGGCGTGTCGGGTCGGCCAAGGCGCGAAAGACGGCATCCATGCTCATGACTCTAATATGCAACCATTTGGTTGCATGTCAAGAGGCAGAACCCTAGCCAAGAATGCGCGGGTTGAGGTCGCTGGGAGTGGATTTCAGCGCTTGCGGCCGAACCAGAATGCGTTGGGCATGCGCTCCATGCCGATACGCTCATAGAAGCCGACGGCGTCGGGCATGGAGATCAGGCTGATGGCAACGGAAGGTCCGAGTTGCCGGCGTGCCTCATCCATCAGGCCCTTGCCGATACCCAGCCCTTGCGCCGATGCAGAAACAGCGAGCTCGGAGATATAGCAGACCCAGGAAAAGTCGGTGATGCCGCGAGCGACACCAACCAGCGGCTTGCCCGGTGCATCGATGCGCGCGGTGAGCACCAGGTCGGCACTCGTGAGCATCGCCTTCAAACGGGCATGATCATCGACGGGCCGTGTCTCGCCGAGGCCGGATTCCACCAGAACGCGGCGGAACTCGGCGATGCCGAGGCCCGGTTCGCTGGCGTAAAGGATCGTGGATCGCGTTGTCATGTCGACAAAAGTGCACCATGGGCTGGTGGTTTTGAAGCTGTTTTGTACCGATTTTGTGTTTCGATCGACGACGGAAGTCCAAAATCAGCCGTCTTTTATTTGCCCGCGGCATTGTGTAAACCGAGCGCCAGCAATTCCCCGCAACGAGAAGAAGACGGGCAAGAACCATGGAAAAATTCACCAAGCTCACCGGTGTCGCCGCGCCGATGCCGATCGTCAATGTCGACACCGACATGATCATCCCCAAGGATTATCTCAAGACGATCAAGCGCACGGGGCTCGGCACCGGCCTGTTCGCCGAAATGCGTTACAAGGACGACGGCTCGGAAAACCCGGACTTCGTGCTCAACAAGCCGGCCTACCGCAAGGCGCAGATCCTGGTCGCCGGCGACAATTTCGGCTGCGGCTCGAGCCGGGAACATGCGCCGTGGGCGCTGCTCGATTTCGGCATCCGCTGCGTCATCTCGACCTCGTTCGCCGACATTTTCTACAATAACTGCTTCAAGAACGGCATCTTGCCGATCACCGTCAGCCCGGAAAACCTGGAGAAGCTGATAGACGATGCCTCGCGCGGTTCCAACGCGACGCTGTCGGTTGATCTCGAAGCCAAGGAAATCCGCGGGCCGGACGGCGGCGTGGTCAAGTTCGACCTCGACGAATTCAAGCGCCACTGCCTCTTGAACGGCCTCGACGATATCGGCCTGACCATGGAGAAGGCCGGCGCCATCGCTTCGTTCGAGAAGAAGAACGCTGCTGAGCGCCCCTGGGCCTGAGCGGTACGATGACCTGGCCGCGACAGGCCGGGTTCGTGGCGGCTGAACGGAGGGGACAGTCATGACACGTTCGCTTCTTGCCGGGGCCTGCGCGCTGGCGTGGATTCTGATGCCGGTCGCAGGCGCGCATGCACAGACCGACATGGTGCTCGTGCCGGCTGACGATGCGTCCGGCGGGGCCGCCGACCAGGGCGCGTTGAGCAATGCGGCCCTAGCCGACAATGACAAACAGGCGCCGATCCCGTTCGAGGGCGGCCAACTGACTGTCACCCAGGAGGAAGAGTACGGGGAACGGGTGCTCGCCTTCGACGGCAAGGAACTGGCGCGCAATTACGACGTCTTCTTCGACAAGATCGTCGAGGTCGGCGGCGTTAAGGTGGCGCTGGTCGATGTCGGCGACGGCGGCAATCAATGCGGCCCGGCCAAGGTGATCGTGTGGAAGCCGGAAGGCGGCACGATCCAGACGACCACGGTCGAGCAGGATGAATGCGGCGCGCCGCCGGCCGCGATCTCCGACAGGGCCATCTATTTCGTGCCCTATCTGCTGCCGGGTGATTCCAAGCCGGCGCTGCAATGGTCGCCGACGGACGGACTGACGACGTCCGGTAATCTGACCTACATGCCGGAGCCGGGCACCGACTGGAAAGACGTCGATCCGTCGAAATACGACAACATCATTGATGCCTTTCACAACGAGGCCGTCTACAGGCTAGCCGAGACGCTGCTCGGCAAGGACATGCCCGACATGGCGACCAGCCTGCTGGTCGGCGGCGGTACTGAGGAGACCGCTTCGGGCGCCTTTTTTGCCAGCGGCTGCGTGCCGCATGATTGCGGCGGCAATGACGGCTTCATGGCCGTTGACCCGGTCAACCAGAAGCTCTATTTCGCCCGCCGCGGCGACAAGCCCGAGCCGGACGTGTGGCCAGCGGTGAGTACATGGCCGGCCGACGTCAAGGAAGCGCTGGACAAGGCGCTGGGGTCGGCGAATTAGATCGTTCTGCCGCGATCCTTCGCGCGCCCCGGACATCTCCCCACTTGGGGGGAGATCGGCCGCCACCGCCGCTTTCGCCAAACCGCCTACGCTGCAAAAAAGGAGGACCTATGCGAAAACTGATCTCCACCGGTTCGCCCTTCGAGAAGACCGCCGGCTATTCGCGCGCCGTGGTGCAGGGCGACTGGTGTTTCGTGTCCGGAACGACCGGCTACGATTATGCGACCATGTCGATGCCGGAGACCGTAGAGGCACAAACGCGCAATTGCCTGGCGACGATCGCCAAGGCGCTCGGGGACGGCGGCTTCGAGATGGCCGATGTGGTGCGGGCACATTACTATATCACCGATGCGGCTTTCGTGGATGTGGTGTTCCCGATCCTCGGCGAGGCCTTTGGCGAGATCAGGCCGGCGGCAACGATGATCGTGTGCCAGCTCAACAAGCCGGAGATGAAGATCGAGATCGAGGTGACGGCGCTGCGGCGCACAGCCTGATGCCTGTCACGGTTGCGACAACGACACGGTTAGCACGAGGATCGGCCCATGGTGAAGGTCAGGCGCATCGTTGCAAACATAGACACGCAGGATATCGCGGCGGCAAAACCCTTCTATCAGGATGTGCTCGGCCTCGATCTCAAGATGAATATGGGCTGGATCGCTACCTACGGCTCGCAAGAGACGATGTCCGTGCAGGTCAGTTTCATGGCCGAAGGGGGATCAGGAACGCCGGTGCCGGACATCTCTATCGAAGTCGACGACGTCGATGCCGCGCTTGAAAGCATGAGGACGGCCGGCTTTGCCATCGAATACGGTCCGGCGGACGAACCCTGGGGCGTGCGGCGCTTCTTCGTACGCGACCCGTTCGGCAGGCTGGTCAATATCCTTTCGCATCTGTAGGCGTTTTGTCTTGAGCATCGGATTCTCCCAAAACCGGTTTCCACTTTTTGGGTCCGATGCTCTGAACCGCGGGCTTGCGCGCCGGCTGCTTGGCGTTTAGCAAGGCCGCGGCTCACGACACAATCGGGACGGTTCTCATGGCTTCGAAAAATCTTCTCCTGCTTGCCGGCGACGGCATCGGCCCCGAGGCGATGGCCGAGGTGAAGAAATTGATCGCCGCCATGAACGACAGGCTCGGCAGCGATTTCGTCACCGATGAGGGCCTTGTCGGCGGTTGCGCTTACGACGCACATGGCGCGGCGATCTCCGATGCCGACATGGCCAAGGCAATGGCGGCGGACGCGGTGCTGTTCGGCGCCGTCGGCGGGCCGAAATGGGATGCCGTGCCTTACGAGGTGCGCCCGGAGGCGGGTCTGCTGCGGCTGCGCAAGGACATGGAGCTGTTTGCCAATCTCAGGCCGGCAATCTGCTATCCGGCGCTGGCGGCGTCCTCCTCGCTGAAGCAGGAGGTGGTCGAGGGGCTCGATATCCTGATCGTGCGCGAGCTCACCGGCGGCGTCTATTTCGGCGAGCCTAAGCAGATCATCGACCTCGGCAACGGCCAGAAGCGCGGCATCGACACCCAAATATACGATACGTTCGAGATCGAGCGCATTTCGGGCGTTGCCTTCGAATTGGCGCGCACGCGCAAGAACCAAGTCACCTCGATGGAAAAGCGCAATGTGATGAAGTCGGGCGTGCTGTGGAACGAGGTCGTCACCCAGACGCACAAGGCCAGGTATGCCGACGTCAAGCTCGATCACATGTTGGCCGATGCTGGCGGCATGCAGCTGGTGCGCTGGCCGAAGCAGTTCGACATCATCGTCACCGACAATCTGTTCGGCGACATGCTGTCCGACATCGCCGCCATGCTGACCGGCTCGATCGGCATGCTGCCGTCGGCCTCGCTCGGCGCGCCGGATGCGAAGACAAAAAAGCGCAAGGCGCTCTACGAGCCGGTGCACGGCTCGGCGCCCGACATCGCCGGCAAGGGCATCGCCAATCCGATCGCCATGATCGCCTCCTTCGCCATGTGCATGCGCTATTCCTTCGGCATGGTTGAAGAGGCCGACCGGCTGGAAGGCGCGATCGCCGCCGTGCTCGATCAGGGCTTGCGCACCAGGGATATTCATTCGCCGGGGATGACCGAGGTCGGCACCGCTGAGATGGGCGACGCGATCATCGCCAAGTTCCTGGGCTGATCCTATGGCGGTCGGCGTCCGCTGGGCGACGACTGGGGATGCGGCGGCACTCGCCACCGTGCTTTGCGAAATGGCGGTGCATTACCGGTAACCGCCACTCGACGCCAGCCAGGTTTTGTCGGCGGCGCAGAAATGGCTTGGCGACGAAAGCCCATCCTATCCGCATTTTGCGCTCGCCTTCGTCGATGGCGAAGTTTGCGGGCTGGCCTCGGTTGCGATCGCGCATCCCGGCATCGATCTCGAGCGGCTGCTGTTCCTCAAGGACCTGTTCGTGCGCGATACCGCCCGCGATGACGGTGTCGGTCGAGCGCTGATGGCATTCCTCGCCGGCAATTGCATGCGCGAAGGCATCGGCCGTATCGATCTGACCACGGAGGACTGGAACGAAGGCGCGCTGCGCTTCTACGTCGGACTCGGCGCGGAGCGCCAGGGCCAGAAGGTCTTCCTCAGGCTTTCGAGCGAGGCGCTGAAGGCGATCGCTAAACCCCGACGCCCGCCGGCACCGGACCCCACTTGTTCTCGCGCGGCTGGGTCGGGATCAGCGCAAAGATCAGGATGATCACGGTGCCGAAGGTCGGGATCAGGAAGAGCAGGAAGAGCCAGCCGGTCAGGCCGGTATCGTGCAGGCGACGCACGTTCAGCCCGAACCACGGCAGGGCTGTCGCCAGCAGGAAGAGACCGGAAAGGCCGACCGTCACTGCCGGCAATTCACTGTTGTCGAGATTGCCCATGGCGTGGTCGATAAAGACGCCGAGTCCTATGACCACGATCAGCGCGATCGTCCAGAACAGACAATAGCCCCAATACTCTTTGCGGCGGGCACGGCCGGCGAAGTTGAAGTAATTCTCGGTCAGACCCCGCCAGAAGTAGCTCCACAGGCCGGCCGATTCGGCCGGACTTTGTTCAGCGGAACGGCCGAAATGTTGCGGCTGACGTGCCGCTGGCGCATTGCCGGCCTGAGACGGCGCGGCGGTTACAGTGGAGGCGTCGGTGGGCGCGCTGGCAGGTTGGGCGCGGATCGCAAAAACATCGCGTGCCCGTCCGCCAGCCGGCTGGAATTCGACGGTCGTACCTCCGGCAACCGATGCTTCGCGGCGCAAATCTTCGCGCGCCAAAGTGTAGCGGTTGCCGTCGGCTCCGGTGATGAAGCCGAAACCCTGGTCCTCGTCGTAATGAAGAACTTCGCCGCGCATGTCCTGCCCACCCCCATTTCCCCGCCCCAGACTGTGCAAAGTTCCGGCAGACCGCAAGGGGCGTGCGGAAATGGAGAGTGCTGGCTATTTACCCCGGCCGTTTCTTCGATTTCTTGTGTTTCGCAGGTCCGCCTTCGACCTTCGCCTTGGCCGGTTTCCCGGCCCAGGGCTTCGGCTCGAATGCCGGGCGCTGGTCGGCCGGTGCGCGCTTCTCGAATTTGGGCGTGTTCTGATCGAAGGTGCGCTTGCCGCGGTGCGGCTTCTTGTCGGGCCGTGGTTCCTGATAGCCGGCCCGCGACAAATCCGGCGTGCCGTCCAGCCGCTTGACCGCAATGTTGCCCTGCAGCTTCCGGTCGGGGCCGATCGCAGCGACGAAACGCTCGGCCCAGTCCGCCGCGATCTGCACGAAGGTTTCCTCCGGCTGCATCTTGATGGCGCCGATCTCGCGCTTGGAAATGCCGCCTGTCCGGCACAGCATCGGGATCAGCCAGCGCGGCTCGGCATTCTGCCGGCGTCCGACCGACAGCGAGAACCAGACGCTGTCGCCGAAATCGTCGCGGCGGCTCGGTGTCTCGTCCCGGCGCGCAAATTTTTCGCCCGACGGCGTGAATGCTGCCACGTCGAGAAGATCCTCCGGCGCCGAGTGGCTGGAGCGGCACATCCGCACGAAGGCGGCGGCAACCTGTTCGGGCCCGTGCTGATCGAGAAGCGCCTCGACGAAGCCGCGCTCCTCATCCTTCATAGGCTCGCTGAAGACCGGATCGGCGAGAATGCGCTCGTCGTCGCGCCGCAGGACGTCGTCGGCCGACGGCGGGCTCGCCCAGGTTGCCGCAAGGCCGGCACTTTGCAGCAGCCGCTCGGTGCGCCTGCGGGCACTATTGGGCACGATCAGCGCGCTGACGCCCTTGCGTCCCGCACGACCCGTGCGTCCGCTTCGGTGCAGGAGCGTTTCCGGGTTGGTCGGCAGGTCGGCATGGATCACCAGCTCGAGATTGGGCAGGTCGATGCCGCGTGCCGCGACGTCGGTAGCGATGCAGACCTTGGCGCGGCCGTCGCGCATCGCCTGCAGCGCGTGGCTGCGCTCGTTCTGGCTAAGCTCGCCGGACAGCGCCACGACGGAAAAGTTGCGATTGTTGAAGCGCGCCGTCAAATGGTTGACGGCGGCGCGCGTGTTGCAGAACACCAGCGCGTTCTTGGCCTCGTAAAAGCGCAGCACGTTGATGATGGCGTTTTCGCGATCCGCCTGGGCGACGCTCAGCGCCCGGTATTCGATGTCGAGATGCTGCTTTTCCTCACCGGAGGCCGAGATGCGTACCGCATCGCGCTGGTAGCCTTTGGCCAGCGTGGCGATGGAGCGCGGCACGGTCGCGGAAAACATCAGCGTGCGGCGATCGGCGGGTGCGGCATCGAGGATGAATTCCAGATCCTCGCGAAAGCCGAGATCGAGCATCTCGTCGGCCTCGTCGAGCACCACTGCCTTGAGCGCCGACATGTCGAGCGAATTGCGGGTGATGTGGTCGCGCAGGCGGCCGGGCGTGCCCACGACGATATGGGCGCCGCGCTCCAGCGCGCGCCGTTCGGTGCGCATGTCCATGCCGCCGACGCAGGACGCCACCGTGGCGCCGGTCAGTTCGTAGAGCCATTCCAGCTCGCGCGTTACCTGCAGGGCCAGCTCCCGCGTCGGCGCCACGGCCAGCGCCAGGGGTGCCGCCGCGTGGGAAAAGCGCTCCGCGCCATCGAGAAGGGTCGGCGCCAAAGCCAGACCGAAGGCGACGGTCTTGCCGGAGCCGGTCTGGGCCGAAACCAGCGCATCGGCCTGGCCAAGCTCGAGAACGGCCTTCTGCACCGGCGTCAGCTCGACATAGCCGCGTTTTTCCAGCGCCTTTGCCAGCGCGGGAACAATAGCTTCGAAATTGGACATCTTGCTCTTTCGAAATTCGGATTCTGAATACCCGGCGACGGGTCAAATGTCGGCAAGCGCCACAGACGGGCGCCACGAGCCAGACGATGCTCGTTCGTACTTGGTGCCGCCGTCATTGTACAGGGCGGGCGGGTCGGCCTGCTTGCGATTGACTCTAGACGTAAACCGCGTAAAAGCCGGCACCGAACGGGATAGTTTTCGATGCGCGGCCTTTTGATGGCGCTTTCTGCCTTCGACATCCCCGGCCCCAATGCGAACCATTGGGCCGGGCACGTCGCTGCGTCTCCTCGTTCCAGCAAAATCACGTTCTTGCTCAAAAAAACCGGCAAAACGACCACCAAAACGGTCTGATTCCCTTGGCCTAACCACCCTCTCCCGGGTCCGGCCCGGGGGTTGAAACCCGCATCGGCCGGCGGGTTTTCTCCAGAAAACGAGCGGAGAGGGACAGGAGATTTCGATGAGTTTCAAGGTTGCGATCGTCGGCGCCACGGGCAATGTGGGCCGGGAAATGCTCAACATACTGGAGGAACGCGGCTTTCCGGTGAGCGAGGTGGTGGCGCTGGCCTCGCGGCGCAGCCAGGGCACGGAAGTGTCGTTCGGCGACCGCACGCTGAAGGTCAGGGCGCTCGACCAATATGATTTTTCAGACACCGACATCTGCATCATGTCGGCCGGCGGCAACGTCTCCAAGGAATGGTCGCCGAAGATCGGCAAGCAGGGCTGCGTCGTCATCGACAATTCGTCGGCCTTCCGTTACGACCAGGACGTGCCGCTGATCGTTCCGGAAGTGAACCCGGATGCGATCTCGCTGTTCACGCGCAAGAACATCATCGCCAACCCGAACTGCTCGACGGCGCAGCTGGTCGTGGCGCTGAAGCCGCTGCATGACGCGGCCACCATCAAGCGCGTCGTCGTCGCCACCTACCAGTCGGTCTCCGGCGCCGGCAAGGAAGGCATGGACGAATTGTTCACGCAGACGCGCGCGGTGTTTGTCGCCGACCAGGTCGACGTCAAGAAGTTCACCAAGCGTATCGCCTTCAACGTCATCCCGCATATCGACGTCTTCCTCGACGACGGCTTCACCAAGGAAGAGTGGAAGATGGTGGCCGAGACCAAGAAGATGCTCGACCCGAAGATCAAGCTGACGGCGACCTGCGTGCGCGTGCCGGTGTTCATCGGCCATTCGGAAGCGGTCAACATCGAGTTCGAGAAGCCGATCACCGCCGATGAGGCGCGCGAGATCCTGCGCGAGGCGCCGGGCTGCCAGATCATCGACAAGCGCGAGGACGGCGGCTACATCACGCCGCTGGAATCGGCCGGCGAGGACGCCACCTTCATCTCGCGCATCCGCGAGGATTCGACCATCGACAACGGCCTGTCGATGTGGATCGTCTCCGACAATCTGCGCAAGGGCGCGGCACTCAATGCGGTGCAGATCGCGGAACTGCTGGTCGAGCGCGGGCTGATCCAGCCTAAGAAGAAGGCGGCATAGTTTCGCTCACGGGCCGCATCGCCGCTGTCGCGGCTGGCCCTCCGCGGGGGCGCCGGACGACCGGCGGCCCGCAGTCGCGGGCTCGGCCTTCGGCCGTTAGCGCCCTTCTCCCCGTTCGCGGGGAGAAGGTGCCGGCAGGCGGATGAGGGGCACAGGCGTCTCAAATAGGCAGCAAGGCGACGGCGTCACAGCCGGTTCTCCTCCGCTAGGTCCAACAGCAACTCCAGCGCCTCCTCCGCCCGGTCGGCGGGCACGAACAGATGATCGTGGTAGAAGGCCGAGACCGGATTGACGCCGATGCCGGCGGTGGCCAGCCGCGCGGTGATGGCGGCGAGGAAGCCGACCGCTTCCAGCGACGAATGGATGTTCAGCGTCAGCATCCGGCAGCGGAACACGGTTTTCAGTCCAGCGGCCTTGGCATGGTCTTCAACCACGATCAGCGTCGTGCCCTCGCGCTCGCGAAACAGCATCACCGGGTGGAGCCTGTCGGGAACGGGCGCATCGGGTGGCAACGTGGTGAAGACATGAACGCCGGCAAGCAATTCCGGCGTCATTGCCGCCAGCAACTGTTTCAGGTCGGTCTCTCCGGCCATCGGTTGCTTTCGTTGTGCGATCAGGCGGTGGTTGCCGTCGAGCGCTCGGAAGACACCTCTACGGATTTTCAATAACGCCCTCCACCTCACCCCGCAAGGTGGACTTGGCCAGGTTCGTTGCCGACTGAACTTGTACATCCGAGGTCGCCGTCCCCCGGAGCTGAAAAAGAGCTGGAGGCGTGTCGGATCGCCGTCATGGGCCGCGTCCTTGGTTCGAGCTGGCGAAGGAGCCAGTGCTCACAACGACCGGAGGGAACATCAATGACCATGTCTCAGGCAGCACCCGTCTCACCGCGTGCGCTGTGGGCCGGCCGCGTGCTCAGCACCGTCATCGTGCTGTTCATGATCTTCGACGGCGTCATCAAGCTACCGCCGCTCGAAATCGTCACCCAGACCATGGTGCAGCTCGGCTGGCCGGCCGATGCCAATGTCTCGCGCATGCTCGGCACCATTGGATTGGTCTCGACAGCACTTTACGCGCTGCCACGCACCTCGGTGCTCGGCGCCATCCTGCTCACCGCCTATCTCGGCGGCGCCGTCGCCACGCATGTGCGTATCGGCAGCCCTTTGTTCTCGCACATACTGTTCGGCGTCTATCTCGGCGCCGTCCTCTGGGGTGGCCTGTATCTGCGCGATCCAAGGGTGCGCGCGTTGTTCCCGTTCAGCCAATAGCGGCGACATCGACAGCCGTTCGATGGTGGCCACGCTGCCCGAGCGGGCGCGGTCTGCCGCCTTTCTACTCTTTGGATCAAATTGAGCGCCGCCGGGCGGCAGCCGATCTTCTTCTTTGGATCAAATCGCCTGGTTGCGAGTTAGGGGGTGCAGCGGCGAGGACGGCACCCTGTTGGAGAGGAACGACAATGAAAAAGGTAATGATCTTGATGGCCTTGCTGGTCCCGCTCGGTGCCTGCTCCCGTACTGAGCAAGGCGCGGCAGTTGGTGGCCTGGGCGGTGCGGCGGTCGGCGCTGCTGTGGCCGGCAACCCGACCAAGGGCGCGGTGATCGGCGGTGCGGCCGGCGCTTTGGCCGGTGCACTGATCGGCCGTGCCAGCGAAAGCGGCCAATGCCGTTATCGCGATCGTAACGGTCGTGTCTACGTTGCGAGTTGCCCGGAAGGCTATTGATCGGGCCGCATCATATGGATGCAATAGCAAAACGGCGGGCAGGGCCCGCCGTTTCGTGGTTGTGGAGATGATTTATTCGGCGCTGGCGGCTTCCGCCTCGGCCGGCGCGGCTGCGGCGGCGGCAACGGCCGCGGCGGCATCTTCCTGCGCCTTCTTCAGCAAGGCTGCGCGCTCCTGCGCCTTCTTGCCCGGCTCGGCCTTCTTCGGGTTGGAGCGGGCTTCGCGCTTGGCGATGCCGGCTTCATCGAGGAAGCGCAGCACGCGGTCGGTCGGCTGGGCGCCATGCGACAGCCAATGCCTGACGCGCTCGGCGTCGACCTTGACGCGTTCGCCGTCCTTGGGCAGCAGCGGATTCCACGAGCCGAGCGACTCGATGAAACGGCCGTCGCGCGGCGAACGCGCGTCGGCGACGACGACATGGTAATAGGGACGCTTCTTCGAGCCCGCACGGGCCAATCGGATTTTCAGTGGCATTTCTTTTCTCCTAAAAGCTCTGATTTGGTTGATCGGTTGGTGGCTGGTCCTCAGCCGGTTTTCGCTACGCCGTTGGATGCGGCGATCTGCTCGTGATGGCGGATCACTTCGCGGACGACGAAGTTCAGGAATTTCTCCGCGAAATCCGGGTCGAGATGGGCGTCCTTCGCCAGTTGGCGAAGACGGGCGATCTGCTCCTGCTCGCGCGCCGGGTCGGCAGGCGGCAGGCCATGTTCCGCCTTCAGCACGCCGACTGCCTTGGTGCAGCGGAAGCGCTCGGCCAGCATGTGGATCAGCGCCGCGTCGATATTGTCGATCGAGGCGCGATAATTGGCCAGCGCCGCACGCGCGTCCGCCATGTCCTTCTCTTCGTTCATGGCGCCCTCACTTCTTCTTGCCGAGGCCAGGCAGCCCGCCACCGCCCGGCAGGCCGGGAAGTTTCATGCCGCCGGGCAGCCCGGGCAGGCCACCGCCACCGGGAAGACCACCGGGCAGGCCCTTCATGCCGCCGAGCCCGGCCGCCTGCGCCTGCTTCTGCAAGGCGTCGAGCTGCTTGGGGTCCATCTTGGAGAGATCCGGCATGCCGCCGCCCATCATGCCGCCTGCGCCGCCAGGCATCATGCCGCCGAGCCCCATCTTGGAAGCGAGGCCGCCCATCATGCCGCGCATCAGGCCGCCGCCTTTGCCCTTGCCGCCCATCGCCTTCATCATGTCGGCCATGCCGCGATGCATCTTCAACAGTTTGTTGATTTCGGCCGCGTCAGTACCCGAGCCGGCGGCGATGCGCTTCTTGCGCGAGTGCTTCAGAATATCGGGGTTGGCGCGCTCGGCCTTGGTCATCGACGAGATGATGGCGAGCTGGCGACCGAACATCTTGTCGTCGAGCCCGGCGGCGGCCATCTGGTCCTTCATCTTGCCCATGCCGGGCATCATGCCCATGATGCCACCCATGCCACCCATTTTCGACATTTGCTGAAGCTGGCCGGCGAGGTCGTTCAGGTCGAACTTGCCCGACTGCATCTTCCTGGCCATCGCCGCGGCCTGTTCGGCGTCGATGTTCTCGGCCGCCTTTTCGACGAGGCTGACGATGTCGCCCATGCCGAGGATGCGGTCGGCGATGCGCTTGGGGTGGAATTCCTCCAGCGCGTCCATTTTTTCGCCGGTGCCGATCAGCTTGATCGGCTTACCGGTGACGGCGCGCATCGAGAGCGCCGCACCACCGCGGCCGTCGCCGTCCATGCGGGTCAGCACGAGGCCGGTGATGCCGACGCGCTCGTCGAAGCTTTTTGCCAGATTGACGGCGTCCTGGCCGGTCAGCGAATCGGCGACCAGCAGGATCTCGTGCGGCGACGACATCTTCTTGATGTCGGCCATCTCGACCATCAACGGCTCGTCGATATGGGTGCGGCCGGCGGTGTCGAGGATGACGACGTCATGGCCGCCGAGCTTGGCCGCCTGCACGGCGCGGCGGGCGATATCGACCGGCGTCTGGCCGGCGACGATCGGCAATGTGGCGACCTTGACCTGCTCGCCGAGCTGGCGGAGCTGCTCTTGCGCGGCGGGACGCCGCGTGTCGAGCGAGGCCATCAAGACTTTCTTGTTTTGACGGTCGGCGAGGCGCCTGGCGATCTTGGCCGAGGTCGTCGTCTTGCCGGAACCCTGCAAGCCGACCATCATGATGACGACCGGAGCCGGTGCATTGAGGTCGATGGCGACGCCCTCGGCGCCGAGCATCTCGACCAGCTCGTCATGGACGATCTTGACGACCATCTGGCCGGGCTTGATCGACTTGACCACGGCGGCGCCGACGGCCTTCTCGCGCACCTTGTCGGTGAAGGAACGCACCACTTCCAGCGCCACGTCGGCCTCAAGCAACGCACGGCGCACCTCGCGCAGCGCCGCCGAGACATCAGCCTCCGACAAGGCGCCGCGGCCGGTGAGGCCGTTCAGGATCGAACCAAGACGTTCCTGTAGCGATTCAAACATTCTTTTTCCTTTTCCCTGGCACCCGGATGATGCCCGAGAGGTAATGCGTTCGCGCCAACTGTCCAAGCAAAAGCCGGTCTGGGCAAAGCCCAAAGCCAAAAAGCACCCGGGGGCGCACAGCGCTGCCGGGTGTTGGCCTCCGGGATCGATTTACAGCACTTCACCTCAAAGAGGTTTCGGCGTCCCGGTCGGTTTGCTCGGAGGAATACTCGTCGCGGAATTCGCGGCGTGTAGACAGGAAATCGGCCGCAGAGTCAAGCTTTGGTCAAGCTTTGCGTCAAATAGCTCAGGACGACCAGGCAATGCACATCAGCGCACGCTGCCGGCGCGCGCCATATCCGGCTCGACCTTCAGCGGTGAGCGCGGATGTAAAAGCAGCAGAACGGTCAACAGGCTACTGACGATGCCGATCGAAGCGATGAGGACGGCGTCTGAAGTCGTCCAGCCGGCGGCTTCGAGCGGCTTGGCGTTGAACAGGGCGAAGGAATTATAGCTTTGCTGGTGCGAAATCAGCAGGAAGCCGGTCAGATTGTTGCCGAGATGGGCGCCAAAGCCGGCACCGAGATTGCCGGTTGCATAGACCAGAAGCGTCAGCAGCAGCGCAAAGGCGGCGATCGAGGCCAGCACGCAGGCATTGATGGCAGCGCTCGAACCTGGGCTCCAGTGCAGGGAGGTGAACAGCAATCCCGGCAGCAGCGCCCAGATGAAAGGGTTCTGAAACCGGCTGGCCAGGCCCCTGAGCAGATAACCGCGAAACAGCATCTCCTCCGACGAGGTCTGCAGAAAGGTCAGGGCGGCGATCGGGATCAGGAACGAAAGCCACGCGGACAGGCCGATCGCGCCGCGGGCGATGTCGGGCTGCAAACCATAAAGCAGGATCTCGGAAAGCAGCGAGGTGATCAGCACCGCGGTCAGTCCTTTCAGGAACCCCGACCAAGAAATGCGCCGGCTGACGCCAATCAGGGCTGTCAGCTTCTCGCGATGGATCCAGCGCATGGCAGCCCAAAGGCCGAGCCAGATTCCGGCAAATGAAGCCAGCGCCGCGAGGATGCCCGCAGGAGAGGCCATGAAATCCTGCACCGCTCCTCCACTTGGCGGGGCGGTGCCAGACGATGCCTGCCAAACAGCAAAGGCATAGGTGCCGCCGAACAGCACGGCGGCAGTGGTTCCGAGCCAGAACAGGATGACGACCACCGCTCCAAGCAGAAGCCGCGGCAAAGTGGTCTTGTTGTTGGCGGTGTGCCGGTACTGTTGGAAGACGGTTGGGTCGATCGTCACGCGGGCTCGCTGGCTGGTGCTTCGGCTCGCAAGGTCTAGAACATCGGCCCCAATGTGGAAACCGGTATTGCAGCGGCAATACCGGCTTGTGGCAATGTCGGGAGTGCGAGCGGCCGCCATTACAGGGCGACCGCCCTGTTTGTATCGTCAGCGCACGACGTACACGATACGCCGGCTGCCCGGATCGACCAGTGCCGGCTGGCCGTTCACATAGACGTAGCGGTAATCATAGTCCGGAATCTCGCGCAGCTCGACGGTGTCAGGCAACGTCCCGCCCGTCACCACCTCGCCCTCGAGATAGACCGGATCGAGCCGATGCGTACGTACATAGGTATGGATCTCGGCCGGCGGTCTCCGGATAGGCTCGATCGCCTCGCCCGCAACGATCGCTCCGGTGTAGCTGTCGGAATATTCGGCGCTATCGGCGGGCGGCGTCACGACGGCAATGTCGGCGCTGGCCGGACGCTGTGTCAGGACCACACGGCTGCCGCCGAAATCGGCCGTCACATAGTCGGAATAGACCCAGCCCTGGCCGTTAGCCTCGGCGATAGTGCACCATTTGCTGTTGGCGATGCAGCCGTCGAGCGTCGCCGACTGGCCGGCCGCGAGCACGCCGATCACCGGATATTGCGGGCCGGGGCCGGCGCGTACATTGAGATCAGTGATGGCCGAGACGGCGGTGTCGGCCAATGCAGAGCCCGACATCGCTATGAGCGCTCCGGCCACCGCCGGAAACAATATGCGTTTCATGGTCTTCTCTCCGTTTCACAGTCCCTTGGCACGGAAAACGAAGCAAAGCCGCATGCGTTCCGGCTAAAAGGCTTCGGCCGGCTCACGATTTGTTCCAGTCGTTTTCAGCAGGTCGGTCAAAAGCTCGTGAACAAAAGCAAGTTTTTGCGCCGCCACGTCCGAGATGACGAAGGGATAGAGATCGGGCAGGCCCATGCAGCGGTTGATCGAGTTGGACGCCTCCGACAGCACCAGCCAGCGGTCGAGAATCCTTTCGAAAGGCTCTGGCCTGGAGGCGGGTTCCGATGGTGCCGGCTGCAGCTTGCCGCCGGTATCGGCGCGCGGCAGCTCGTTGGCTTCAACGGTTTCCAGCCGGCCGAGCGGGAAATTCAGGGCATGCACCATCTCCAGCGTGTCGGTGATGTGCATGTGATGCGCCCATGTCTCGGCCCAGTCCTCCCATGGGTGCGACGTCGCATAGGCCGAGATATGGCGCTGCTGCCAGTCGGGCGGCGCGCCATCGGCATAATAGGTCTTCAGCGCCTGTTCGTAGCCGGCGCGCTCGTCGCCGAACAAAGCGCGAAAACCGGCAAGCTTTTGCGAATCGTCGCGGATCAGGCGGTCCCAGTAATAATGGCCGAGCTCATGGCGGAAATGGCCGAGCAGCGTGCGGTAGTTCTCGCCCATCTCGACGCGCCGCCGTTCGCGCTCTGCCGAATCCGCCTCGGCGACGTTGAGCGTGATCCGGCCGTTGTCATGACCGGTCAGGATACGTTCGCCGCCCGGACCGCCGCCGATCGGATCGGCAAGAAAATCGAAAGCGAGACCGATCTCGTCGCCAACTTCCTGCTTGGGTGCGACCGGCAGGCCGAAGGCGAGCAGCGAATAGACGGCACGCTTCTTTGCCGCCTCGACACGGATCCAGCGGCGGCGGTTGCCGTCGACCGACAGATCCGGGATCAGCTGGTTCAGCGCACAGGCGCGGCAGAAGGCGTGGCCGGGCTCCGCCATCCAGTTGCAGGCGCATTCGTCGGCATTGGTGCAATGGAAGACGTCGGCGCCGGACAGCGCGAAGCGCGCATGCTCGGGATCGTAGAGCACGAGGCTGGCGCAGTTCAGGCATTGCGCGTTCTCGAAATAGAGACGGTGGCCGCAATGCGGGCAGTCGAAAAGCTTCATTGGCGTCTCAAATCATTCGAAATGCGGAGGACGATACGAGCAGGAGAACGCCAAACGCCTGTCAGCTGCCCACGTTCCTGCCGGCCGATGCTATTTTGCCGCAAGCTGGGCGACGACCTCCTTGGCCACTGCCTCGCCTGACAATCTGGCGCCGCCGCAGGTCTGCATCAGCGGACCTGCCAAATGCTCGCCGGCGAAGAAGATCTTTTCCGCCACGGGCTGCATCAGCGTGGCGCGCGCTTGCGAGCGGCCGGGCCGCGCCGCCGCATAGGCGCCGCGCACGAACCGCTCAGCGCCCCAATTGGTCATCATTGCGCGTCCGACATGCTTTCGTATGTCGCCGCCAAAGATGCCGCAGAGCCGGTCGACGACGAAGTCGATGCCCGCCGCCTCGCCCGCCGCCGACATCTCCCAAGCGAAATCGCCGCCGACGAAACCGACCATCAAATCGAGGTCGAAGGGAAAGCAGAGGAAGTAGATGTCGTGCCGGGCCAACCGCTCGATCAGCAAATCGTCGAACGGCTCCAGGCCGAGTCTTGTACCGGATATTTCGACCGGCAGCTTGGTCAGCATGCCCATCGGCAGGTCGAAGAAGGCGGCGAAATGCGCATCGGGGAGTGCAGGCGAGAACGCAATCTCCTCGAAGGCGAGCACTGCCGGGGAGGCAGTGACGATGACCGCCTTGGCGCAGATGGTACCGCGATCGGTGACGCAGGCTACGCCCGGCCCATCCCAGACGATCTTGCGTACCGGCGTCGACAGTTCCACTGGCACATCGGCACCGAAGCGGGCAACCAGCGTACCGAAGCCTTCCCTGGTGAAATAATTCGGATCGAGATCGGCGGCGGCCTGAAAGTCGCGGATCGATATCTCGTCCTCGTCGGCGCCGAAATCCATCGGCCCGGCGAAGGTTGCGGCGGCGCGCGGCGCGTGTCCCTTGGCGAGCAATGCCGAAAGGCGGTCGTCGTCGCCTTCCCTCACCTGATGTGCCGCCACCAGTTCGAACAGCCTTGCGTCGGCCACCTTCATCGCCGCCTCCTCGGCTTCGCTTGCCTTTCGCTCACGGTAATAGAGATGATCGACATTCATGTCGTGGTGATGAAGCGTCCAGGCAGCGGCCTTCGCCTCGGGAAAGTAGGGATTGCGGTCCGCGGCATGCAGCCAGGCGCAGCCGATGTCGAACGGCACGCCGAAATGCTGGTCGCTGGTCCAGGCGCGGCCGCCAATGCGGTTCACCGCTTCCAACAATTTGAAGGAAAAACCGGCAGCGCGCAGGGTCTTGGAAGCCGAAAGCCCGGCTGAACCGGCGCCGATGATCACGACATCAACGTCTTCCATGCTTATTCTGTCCCCGCCACAATAATTACTTGATCGTAGGCAAATTCCCGGGCGTCCGCCAGTGTGGTGGATTTGAGGTTCCTGCTGTATTGAGTGCATCGGCGTGGCGCCGGGGCAGTGACAAGCAGGTGTTTCGCAGGCAAGTTC
Organism: Mesorhizobium sp. M0808; assembly: GCF_040320025.1. Taxonomy (NCBI): domain Bacteria; kingdom Pseudomonadati; phylum Pseudomonadota; class Alphaproteobacteria; order Hyphomicrobiales; family Phyllobacteriaceae; genus Mesorhizobium; species Mesorhizobium sp. M0808. Next base: position 170,646 of record NZ_JAMYOX010000005.1, on the reverse strand, counting down.
GCAATTGGGAACGTGATTCAGGCAACCAGGAGAGCAGCATGGCATTTCTTGCCAAGGGGAAGATGTTTGTAGTGGCCACGGTGGTGGCGGTGCTTGCGCTGGCGACGGGCGCGCAGGCGGCGGCCAGCTGTGGCAAGAGCGGCGCCGGCTTCGAGGCATGGAAACCGGAGTTCGCCGCGGAGGCGAAGGCCGACGGTGTCGGCTCGAAGGGTCTGGCCGCTCTGGCTCGCGCAACCTACGCGACAAAGACGATCTCCGTCGACCGCGCCATCCATAAGGCTTTCAGCGGCTCGGTGGAAGCTTTCATGAAGCGCCGTGGCGCGTCCGCGATCATTGCCAGGGGCCGTGCGCTGAAGAAGGCCAATGCTGCGCTGTTCGACAAGATCGAACGGAATTACGGCGTGTCGCCGGGCGTGTTGCTCGCCATCTGGGGCATGGAGACCGGCTTCGGTTCCGCCATGGGCAACCAGAATACGGTCTCCGCCATTTTAACGCTGGCCTATGACTGTCGCCGTCCGGAGTTCTTCTACCCGCATGCCATTGCGGCCCTGAAGCTGGTTGATCGCGGAGCGTTGAGCGCCTCGTCGGTCGGTGCCGCGCATGGCGAGATCGGCCACACGCAGTTCCTGCCCGGAAATGTTTTGACGTATGGTGTCGGAAACAAAAATCTGCGCGACAAGAGCACTGCGTTGGCTTCCACCGCCAACTTCCTCAAGAGTCATGGTTGGCGGGCCGGCGCGAGCGCGCAGGCGAATATGGGCGCAATCGCTGGCTGGAATTCCGCGAGCGTCTATCAACAGGCCATCGCCCGCATGGCCACGGCGATCGATGCCGACTGATAGGATATAAACGCAAAAATGACTGGGCTCGGTTGGAAGCGCGAGGCGAGCATGAAGAGTTTCGCAACAGCGCAGGGCTTGCCTTGCCCTTTGGAACCTAGCTAGGACAGGCGATGATCTCGCTCTCGATCGTTGATTTCGATGCGGACCCCGAGGGGGTGACTGCGATCCTAAGCCTCGAACCGACACGCATAGTCCGCAAGGGCGACCCGATGCGTAACGGTTCCCCGCGCAAGAAGAATGGATGGAGCCTCGATGGTCCGCGGCAAAGGCTCCGGAGTGGGGCCGAGCACGAGAATGCGGTCAACTACCTGATCGAGCAGATGCGAGGTCGGGAGGAGGCCTTCGCACGGCTGCGGCAGGAAGTGCGGCCAAAGCAGATAACTATCTACGGCGGGTTCTATCAGCCCTACCACGGACAGTGCGGCATTTGGCTTGAGCCGTCTGCGATGAGGGTGCTCGCGGATTGCGGTGTTGGCTGGAGCCTCGACCTTTTTGTTGAGGACGAAGCTCACCAACATGGAAATGAGGTGTGAGCAGGCGTCCTGTCCGCATTGGGTCGTTTGCCGACTGGCTGGTTCCAAATTTGAGCGGAGTCTGATTCATAAGGGCATGAGCCGATACGATCTGACCGACTTCGAATGGCGCGTCATCGAGCCGCTTTTGCCCAACAAGCCGCGAGGCGTGCCGCGTGTCGATGACCGTCGCGTGCTGAACGGCATCTTCTGGGTGCTGCGATCGGGTGCGCCATGGCGCGATCTGCCCGAGCGCTACGGCCCTCGCACCACTTGCTACAACCGCTTCGTTCGATGGCGGAAAGCAGGTGTCTGGGATCGGCTGATGGACGCCATTACCGAGGCCCATGACGGCACGGTGCAGGTAATGAGTCTACGTCCTAGTTTTCTCGGATCGTTTTCAGCTTTCACGAGATCGGTAGAGCGCCCAGCCCGCTGTTCGGATGTCAGCGCTGGCGGTTACGCGCCGCCAGTATCCTCAGCCTGAGCGCGTTGAGGCGGATGAAGCCTTCGGCATCCTTCTGATCGTAGGCGCCGCGGTCGTCCTCGAAGGTGACCAGCGCATCGGAATAGAGCGTTTTCCTCGACTTGCGGCCGGTGACAATCACGTTGCCCTTGTAGAGCTTCAGCCGCACGGTGCCTTCGACGTCTTCCTGGCTCTTGTCGATCATTGCCTGCAGCATCAGCCGCTCGGGCGCGAACCAGAAGCCGTTGTAGATGAGCTCGGCGTAGCGCGGCATGAACTCGTCCTTGAGATGGGCGGCTCCGCGGTCGAGCGTGATCGATTCGATCGCCCGATGGGCGGCGATCAGGATGGTGCCGCCGGGGGTCTCGTAGACGCCGCGCGATTTCATGCCGACGAAACGGTTCTCGACCAGATCTAGCCTGCCGATGCCGTTGTCGCGACCGAGATCGTTGAGCGCTGCCAGCATCGTTGCCGGCGAGAGTTTCTTGCCGTCGAGCGCGATCGGATCGCCCTTGAGGAATTCGATCTCGATCTCGGTGACCTCATCGGGCGCGTCCATCGGCGAGATGGTGCGCTGGTGGACGAATTCCGGCGGTTCCGTCCACGGGTCCTCCAGCACCTTGCCCTCGGAGGAGGAGTGCAGAAGGTTGGCGTCGACGGAAAACGGCGCATCGCCCTTCTTGTCCTTCGGCACCGGGATCTGGTGCTGCTCGGCGAAGTTGATGAGATCGGTGCGCGACTTGAACGACCAATCGCGCCACGGCGCGATGACCTTGATGTCGGGGTTGAGCGCATAGGCCGACAGCTCGAAACGCACCTGGTCGTTGCCTTTGCCGGTGGCGCCATGGGCGATGGCATCGGCGCCGGTCTCTTTTGCGATCTCGACGAGATGTTTCGAAATCAGCGGCCGGGCGATCGAGGTGCCGAGCAGATAGGTGCCTTCATAGACGGCGTTGGCGCGGAACATCGGGAAGACGAAATCGGATACGAACTCCTCGCGGACATCGACGATGCGGATGTCCTTGATGCCCATCATCTCGGCCTTGCGCCTGGCCGGCTCCAGTTCGCCACCCTGGCCGAGATCGGCGGTGAAGGTGACGACCTCGGCGCCGAGCTCGGTCTGCAGCCATTTCAGGATGATCGAGGTATCAAGGCCGCCGGAATAGGCGAGCACGACTTTCTTGACGGCTTTTGCTTTCGACATGGTGGGCAGTTCCGCGACAGGGGTTCTTCGCGGGCGAGGTATCACGGCGTTTTAGGCCAGCGCAAGGGACGAACGATGCCTGGACCAGATGCTTCATCTCCAAGAGGCTGGCGAGGACACGGCTCTTGCGCTATGGCTGCGCCGTCTTTTGCCCCTACGAGACGAGCCATGTCCTTCATCCCCGACAGTACGACGCTTATCCAGTTCTCCATCGCCACCTTCATCCTGGCGATCACGCCCGGGCCTGACATGACGCTGTTCGTCTCGCGCACGCTGAGTCAGGGCCGTGCCACCGGCTTTGCCTCGATGGCCGGCGCCTTGTGCGGCACGCTGATTCACACCACGCTGGTGGTGGTCGGCGTCTCGGCGCTGATCGTCGCCTCGCCGATGGCGTTCTTCGTGCTGAAGATTTTTGGCGCCGGCTACCTGGTCTTCCTGGCATGGCAGGCGATCACAAAAGGGTCGGCGTTTTCACCGGAGAAGAAGAGCGGGCCGCAGATCTCGCTGTTCCGTAGCTGGGCGGCGGGGCTCGGGGTCAATCTGCTCAACCCGAAGATCATCCTGTTCTTCATGACCTTCCTGCCGCAATTCGTCTCCGCGCATGATCCCGACGCGCCGGGAAAGCTGTTCTTCCTCGGCGCGATGTTCGTCGTGCTGGCGATCCCAGTGACGGCGCCGATGGTGCTGGCGGCGGAAAAATTCTCGGCCGCGATGAAATCCAGCCCGCGCGTCACCCGCGTCGTCGACTATCTGTTTGCCGGAGTTTTTTCGGCCTTCGCGCTCAAGATCCTGACGGCCCAGGCGAAATAGGGCGTCCGATCTGACGCCAGCTTCCGGCCGAGCGCCCGGCGCTCAGCCAGTAGAAAATACCGCCGACCATACCGCAGCCGATCACCGCCAGCATGACGCTGGTATTGGTAACCTCGAAATTGGCATCGGCCGTCTGGTGGACGAAGCCAAGGAAGACCGCCGAGACCACAGCACCCGCCAGCGCATAGAACAGCCAGTCACGCCGGCCAAGGATCTCGGAGACGAGGATGGCGATGGCGGCCGGCATGAAGGCGAAATAGGCGACGAACAGCGCGACGAAGGGGATTGAAAACCACAGCGACGCCTGCGCCGCCGGTTGCGTCTCGTCCGTTATCAGCCCAAGAGACGCCAGGAACATGATGTTAAGGAAGGCGCTTGCCGCCAGCGAAGCCACGCCGTAGCCGACAAGGATGACGGCGAAGCGGATCAGATAGGCGACGACGCGATTCACGCCTCGCCATGCCCTGCGATCATCATCGCTTCCAGCGCCAGCCGGTCGACCTTGCGCATGCGCTCGGACTCCGACTTGAGCTGGCCGCAGGCGGCCAGGATGTCGCGGCCGCGCGGCGTGCGGATCGGCGAGGCATAGCCGGCATTGTTGATGTAGTCGGCGAATTTCTCGATCGTCTCCCAGTCCGAGCATTGATAGTTGGTACCAGGCCACGGATTGAACGGGATCAGATTGATCTTGGCCGGGATGCCTTTGAGCAGCCTGATCAGCGTCTTGGCGTCCTCGATCGAATCATTGACGTCCTTCAGCATCACATATTCGAAGGTGATCCGCTTGGCGTTGGACAGGCCGGGATAGGCACGGCAGGCAGCGATCAGTTCGTTGAGCGGATACTTCTTGTTGATCGGCACCAAAAGGTCGCGCAGATCGTCATTGGTGGCGTGCAGCGAGATCGCCAGCATGACGCCGATCTCCTCGCCGGTGCGGAAGATTTCGGGCACGACGCCGGAGGTCGACAGCGTGATGCGGCGCTTGGACAGGGAAAGCCCGTCGCCGTCGGATGCGATCAGCAGGGCCTTTTTCACCGCCTCGAAATTGTAGAGCGGCTCGCCCATGCCCATCATGACGACGTTGGACACTTTCCTGCCCTCGGCCGGCACGATGGCGCCGTCGGGCGTATCGCGGTCGGGGAAGTCGCCAAGCCGGTCGCGGGCGGTCAAGAGCTGGGCGAGGATTTCCTCCGCCGTCAGGTTGCGCACCAGCTTCTGCGTGCCGGTGTGGCAGAAGGAGCAGGTCAGGGTGCAGCCGACCTGCGAAGAGATGCAGAGCGTGCCGCGGCCTTCTTCGGGAATGTAGACGGTCTCGATCTCGACCGGCCGGCCAGCGCCGCGCGGCGGAAAGCGGAACAGCCATTTGCGCGTGCCGTCGGAGGAAATCTGCTCCTCGACGATCTCGGGCCTGGCAACGGTGAAATGCGTGTCGAGGGCGGCGCGCAGATCCTTGGAGATGTTGAACATGCCGGCAAAGTCGGAAACGCCGCGCACATAGACCCAATGCCAGAGCTGTTGGGCGCGCATTTTCGCCTGGCGCTCCGGCACAATGCCGGCGGCGACGAGGGCGCCCCCGAGTTCGGCGCGCGTCAAGCCGATCAGCGACGGCTTTTCGGGCAGCGTGCGGGTGCGCAACGCGTCACGCGCGCCTTCGGCGGTAAGATCGAATGAAAGGGTCATTGTTGCGCCAATATAAGCGATTTGCGGCCGAATACAGCATCGTGCCCGAAATGAAGCGCGGCGCATAGCACAGGTTAGCGGCGGAGTCATGCCGGGGTTCTTCCTTCTCCCCTTGTGGGAGAAGGTGGCCGAGCGAAGCTCGGTCGGATGAGGGGTGTTCCAGCTTGGCATCACCTGCACTCCGTCCAGCACCCCTCAACCGTCTTGGCGCTGCGCGCCAATCCACCTTCTCCCACAAGGGGAGAAGGAAAGACCGCACGAACGCTGGTTCTTTACGTCGCTGTGTTAGGTGGTGAACGTCACGGACGAGGACTTACTTGCACTTGGCGATCGAGGCCAGCGCCGCTGAGATGCCCTTCAGCGAGAAGACGTAGGTGGTGGTGTTGCCGCGGCCGGACTTGGCCGACACCTTCATGTCGGTGCCGGTCTTCATCGCGGCGATCAGCACCGGCTCCTCGGCGGCGTTCTCGACCCAGGCCGACTTGCCGCGCGTGAACATCGAAAAAGACTTCTTGTCGATGGTGACGGTGGCCTTGGAACCTTCCTGGAAGGTATAGCCGGCGATGAATTGCGGCTCGTAGGACACTTGCTGCCCCGGCCGCTGGCTAACGAAGAAGAACATGTCGCCGTGATCGAGCGTCGGCGGCTGCTTGTCGGTTGGCACCGTCAGGACATAGCAGACCTTGCCGCCGCCCGACGCCTGATAACTGTAGGTGCCCCAGGCATTATGCTGGCCGATCTTGGTTGCCGACTGCGCCAGCGCGGGCGCCGTCAAGGCCACCAGGGCCAGGCTGGAAACTATAGCAATCAATCCGCGCATCGCTTTTCCCGTATTCCACTGGTGCGGCGGCAGGCCGGCTCGGCGTCCTGCCCGTCGCTTCATTTTGATTTAATCTGGGTTACCAAACGGTGAATGTCCCTGAGAAAAGGATGTTCACGCCAGGAAACCGCCGCCGTCTTCGCGCTGCCGCTCGAAAAAGCGGCTGGCGCACTTCCCTGCCGCGACTTGGAGGCCACGAAAACGGCAAGAGTTTGACTTTTCAAGCAGCTAGGTCTTGCGGCGATTCTCGCTTTTTGAGGTGCGTGACGAATTTCCCTGCAGGCGGTACCATGTCTGCGTTCGCCGCCACGGCGCTCGGCCAGGGTGCCCTCCCTGGCGGCTTACGGGAGATTTGGCCATGGCCATTTCCGAGACAGTTCTGATCCTCGCGGGCGGCACAGCCGTCCTGGCGATTGTGTTCGGCATTCGTGTCGCCATGCGGCGGGCGGCCGGTGGCGCGGTGCGCCGGTCGGATGCCGGGGAGACGGCGGGCGGATCGGGCGCGCCCGACGTGCCCGGGGTCATTGCGCTGCCGCCTTTGATCTTTCTCGGTTTCCTGGTGGCGGCAACCGTGCTCGAGGTGCTCGTTCCGCTCCCGGTCATGGCCGGGCAGGCGCTCGCCCGCTATCTGGCTGGCGCTGTGCTCGCGGTGTGCGGCTTCGTGTTCATCTTTATGGCGGCGGGGCGCTTTCAGGCCGCTGGCACCAACATACCACCGACCTTGCCGACGACGGCGCTGGTCGTCGACGGCATCTATCGGCGGACCAGGAATCCGTTCTATCTGGGAACGACCCTCGTCTATCTGGGCCTCGGCGTCGCGGCCGGAAGTCTTTGGGCTATTGCGCTCGTGGTCCCGCTGCTGTGGGTGATCAATACCGGCGTCATCGCGCCGGAAGAGCGCTATCTCGAGCGGAAGTTCGGAGATGCCTATCGCGCCTACAAGGCGCGGGTGCGGCGGTGGGCTTGACGGCCGGAAAGTCGGTTCTCACGCGATTTTTTGCGCCGCACCGGCTCAGCTCTTGTCGGCGATGGCCTGCCTGGCGGCGAGCCGGTGCGCCGGCGTGATGTGGGCGCTGACGGCGGTAATCGCGGCGGTCAGCACGGCGATGTCGTCGGTGAAGCCTAGCCCAAGGATGAAATCGGGGATGACGTCTGTCGGCAGCACGAAATAGCCGAGCGCAGCAAGCAAGGTGCCCTTGGCGCGAAGCGGCGTCTTCTTGTCCATGGCACAGTAATAGGCGGCGACCACCTCTTCCATGAACGGGATCTGCCGGGCGGCCTTCTTCGCCGTACGCCAGAACTTTTCGCGCACTTCGCTCTCGTTGCCCGGCTTGCTGCCGAGGCCGAAGAAATCAAAACCGGATTTTTGCGCCATCAACCTCTCCTTGCGGCCGTCGCGTGACTTCACGCGTGACCGCGAGGCAAAATGTGGTGAAAGCCGAACCTCGCTGCAAGGTGCAGATAGGCTCAGCCGCCGAAATAGCGGTTCATTTTCCTGGCCAGATCGAAATCCAGCGCGGTCAGGCCGCCGGCGTCGTGCGTGTTGAGGGTCACGTTTACAGTCTTATAGACGTTCGACCAGTCGGGATGGTGGTCCATCTTCTCCGCGGCCAGGGCAACGCGGGTCATGAAGGCAAAGGCTTCGGAGAAATTCTTGAAGGTGAAGCTGCGGGTGATCGAGCCACCATCCTTGGCCAGCGACCAGCCGTCGAGGCCGGCAAGTTCGGCGCGGATCGCCTCTTTTGCTAGTTTCTCCCTGGCCATGTCCGTCTACCGCATGATCCGCGAAGCGTCGGCGGCGCCGACCAAACGGCTGGCGACGCGGTTGTCAGCACCTGAAAGCGGCCAGGCCTCCTCGACGACGTAAGGCCCGCCGCCGACCGAATCGCGCGACGACATCAGCACGAAGCGGCCGATCCGGAACGGCAGCGTCGAAAAATTGCCGCGCGCCGACAGATACTGGGCGACATCGAGCGGGCTCGAATTGCGCAGGCGGGCCAGCGTCACATGCGGCATGAACTTGCGCGGGTCGGCCGGGATGCCGAGCCGCTGGCAGATGCGCTCGATCTCGGCCTGCAATGCGGAAAGATCGGGCGAAGCGGCGACCCCGGCCCACACCGCATGCGGCTTCTTCTGGCCGAAGGCGCCGACGCCGGACAGCGTCAGCGGGAAGGACGGGCGGTGAACACGGTCAAGCGCATTGGCGATTTCGTCGGCGACATGGCCCTCGACATCGCCGATGAAGCGCAGCGTCAGATGATAGTTTTCGACGTCGATCCAGCGGGCTCCGGGCAGGCCGCCCCTGAGCAGGGACAGCGAAAGAGCGGCATCACGCGGTATCTCGAGGGCGGTAAAAAGACGCGGCATGGCAAGCCTCCTGTCCTCGAATCGAACTCTTGCCCCTAGCGAATCATCGATATTCAAACAGGGCAAGGGGTTTGTTGGTCGCAGGCCTGCCTAAAAGCTTCCCCTGCGGAAGGTGTTGCGACGGCGAACCCTCGCCTTCAGGAATTGCCCCGGACCGCTTCAATGGTCTTCTCCACACTGGGCAGGATACCCTCGACGATGCGGTCGACGCCTCGGGCGTTTGGATGAAGGCCGTCCTCGAGTTGCAGGACGGATTGACCGGCGATGCCCTCGAGAAAGAAAGGATAGAGCGGCACGCCATATTTTTCAGCCAGTCTCGGAAAGGTCGCGTCGAAGGCGTTCTGGTAGTCGGCGCCGAGATTGGGCGCCGCGCGCATTCCGGCAAGCAAAACGGCGATCTTGCGCTGCTGCAGCTTTGCCAGCATGGCGTCCAGGTTCTTTTCCGCTATGGCGGGCGAAACGCCGCGCAGCATGTCGTTGGCGCCGAGCTCCAGGATGACCAGCTGCGTGCCGTCCGGCACCGACCAGTCGAGCCGCGACAGGCCGCCGCTCGTCGTATCGCCGGAGACGCCGGCGTTGGCGACCGTGACATCGTAGCCCTTGGCGCGCAGCGCCGCCTGCAGCTTCTCGGTGAAGCCCTGACCTGGCCCGAGGCCATAACCCGCCATCAAGCTGTCGCCGAAACCGACAATGGTGAACGGTTCGGCGCGCGCCGACGAAATGGCGCCGCAAATGGCGAGGAAAAGGGCGAAGGCTGCGGCAAAGGTGTGTTTGAAAGCCATGCGGCAGGCCCCATATGACCAGGAACATCTGTTGGCGAAGGCAGGTTTTCGTCTTTGTCGAGCATCGGATGCACTAGCCTTCATCCCCCATATAGGACGATTTGATTTTGGAAGAAGCCGTCATTTCGCTGAAAGACGTATCGCTGACGCTCGGCGAAGGTGCATCCTCGGTCCATGTGCTGAAGGGCGTCAGCCTCGATGTGGCGGGCGGCGAAGCGACAGGCATCGTTGGACCTTCAGGTTCGGGAAAGTCGACATTGCTGATGGTTTTGGCCGGACTTGAAAGGGTCGATTCGGGCACGGTCCGAATTGCCGGCGAGCTGCTCAACGGCAAAAGCGAAGATCAGATCGCATCGTTTCGGGGACGAAACATCGGCATCGTGTTCCAGTCTTTCCATCTCATCCCAAATATGACGGCGCTGGAAAACGTTGCGGTCCCGCTGGAGCTTGCCGGCCATGTCGATCCATTCGGCGTGGCGGCGCGCGAGCTGGCGGCGGTCGGTCTCAGCGATCGCGTCACCCATTACCCCGGCGAATTGTCTGGCGGCGAGCAACAGCGCGTGGCCATCGCCCGGGCACTGGCGCCGTCGCCGCGCATCCTGATCGCCGACGAGCCGACCGGCAATCTCGACCAGGCAACGGGGCGGCACGTCGCCGACCTGCTGTTTGCCAAGGCGGCCGAACGCGGCATGACGCTGGTGCTGGTCACGCATGACCCGCTACTCGCGGCGCGCTGCTCGCGCCAGGTGTCGATGCGGTCGGGGCTGATCGAAGACGCGCCTAAGCCGGCCACCAGGGCTGGCAAGGTGACCGCGTGATGCCGCTGGCGCAAACGCTGAGGCTCGCCTTTCGGTTTTCGCTGCGCGAAATGCGTGGCGGGCTGTCCGGCTTCCTGATCTTCCTTGCCTGCATCGCGCTCGGCGTCGCTGCGATCGGCGGCGTCAATTCGGTGGCGCAGGCTATTTCCGCCGGTGTTGCCGACCAGGGCCAGACGCTGCTCGGCGGTGATCTCCGCTTCCAGCTCAACCAGCGCGATCCGACCAGAGCCGAACGCAGCTTCCTCGACCGGCTTGGCACGGTTTCGCACAGCGCCAATATGCGCTCGATGGCGAGGCTCGAGGACGGCTCCGACCAGGCGCTGGTCGAGGCCAAGGCGGTCGACGGCGCCTATCCGCTCTATGGTGCGCTGGAGACCGAGCCGGTGCTGTCGCGAGAGGATCTGTTCGGCGAAAAATCCGGCGTCTTCGGCGCCGCCGCCCCGGACCTCTTGTTCGAGCGGCTGAACCTTGGCATCGGTGACCGGCTAAAGCTCGGCAGCGCGACATTCGAGCTGCGCGCCAGGCTGGTCAACGAGCCGGATGCAGTGTCGGATGGCTTCGGTTTTGCGCCGCGGCTGATGGTGTCGACCGACGGGCTTGCCGCTTCCGGCCTGATCCAGCCGGGCAGCCTGGTCGAGAACGCCTATAAGGTCCGCCTGCCCGGCGGCACCACTGAGGCACAGATCAAGGCGATCCAGGAGCAGGCGGCAAACCAGTTCCCGCAGGCCGGCTGGTCGATCCGCACCCGCAGCAACGCAGCGCCGGCGCTGTCCTCGAATATCGAGCGGTTTTCGCAATTCCTGACGCTGGTTGGGTTGACGGCGCTGGTGGTCGGCGGCGTCGGCGTGGCCAATGCCGTGCGTGCCTATCTCGACGGCAAGCGCGGCGTCATCGCCACCTTCAAGAGCCTGGGGGCTTCGGGCGGGTTCGTCTTTGCCGTCTATCTGGTGCAGATCCTGATGATCGCAGCACTCGGCATCACGCTAGGCCTTGTGCTTGGCGCGCTGATGCCGTTCGCGGCCAGCGCGGCACTCCAATCGGTCATTCCAGTGCCGGCGGAAGGTGGGTTCTATCCCGGCGCCCTCGGCATGGCAGCGCTGTTCGGGCTGCTGGTGACGCTGGCTTTCGCCTTGCTGCCGCTCGGCCGCGCCCGCGACGTGCCGGCAACGGCGCTGTTTCGCGAAATGGGTTTCGAGGGCCGCGGTTTTCCCCGCCCGCTCTATATCGCCGCGGCATTGGGCATCGCGCTGCTGCTCGCGGTACTGGCGATCCTGTTTTCCGGCGACCGCCGTATTGCCTCGATCTTCGTCGGCGCCACGATCTTTTCGTTCCTGGTGCTGCGTGTGGTCGGCTCGCTGGTGCAGTGGGCGGCGAAGAAAAGCCCGCGCGTGCGCTCGACCGCGCTCAGGCTCGCCATCGGCAACATCCATCGGCCTGGCGCCTTGACGCCGTCCGTGGTGCTGTCGTTGGGACTCGGGCTGACGCTGCTGGTGACGCTGGCGCTGATCGACGGCAATCTCAGGCGGCAGATCTCGGGCAGCCTGCCGGAAAGGGCACCGAACTTCTTCTACGTCGATATCCAGAGCGGTGACGTCGATGCCTTCTCTGCGCTGGTCGGCAAAGAGGCACCGCAAGGCAAGCTGATCAAGGTGCCGATGCTGCGCGGCCGGGTGATGGCGCTCAACGGCGTCGATGTCGACAAGGTCAAGGTTCCGGCCGAAGGCGCCTGGGTACTGCGCGGCGATCGCGGCCTGACCTATGACGCAAAGCTGCCGGAGAATGCGACGCTGACCGAGGGCAGCTGGTGGCCGGAGAACTATGCCGGCGAGCCGCTGGTCTCGTTTTCCGCCGAGGAAGGCAAAGAGATCGGGCTGAAGCTCGGCGATACCATCACCGTCAACGTGCTCGGCCGCAACATCACGGCCAAGATCGCCAATTTCCGCCAGGTCGAATGGGAAACCATGGGCATCAATTTCGTCATGGTGTTCTCGCCCAACACATTCGCCGGTGCGCCGCATGGCTGGTTGGCGACGCTGACCGAGACGAATGCGTCGGCAGCCGACGATGCGCATCTTCTCAACGCCGTCACGCGTGCCTTTCCCGCGGTGACGACGGTCAGGGTCAAGGACGCGCTCGAAATCGTCAACCGGCTGGTGGCGCAGCTCGGCACAGCAATCAGGGCAGCAGCGGGCGTGGCGTTGATCGCCTCGGTGCTGGTGCTGGCCGGGGCGCTCGCCGCCGGCAACCGGGCTCGCATTCACGACGCGGTGGTGCTGAAGACCCTGGGTGCGACCAGGAAAACGCTGATCGCCGCGTTTTCGCTGGAATACATGCTGATCGGCCTTGCTACCGCGATCTTCGCGCTGGCGGCGGGCGGTGTGGCGGCATGGTTCGTCGTCGCGCGCATCATGACGCTGCCATCGCATTTCATGCCCGAAGTGGCGGTGGCGACCATCGGCTTTTCGCTGGTGGTCACGGTCGGCATCGGCCTTGCCGGCACGTGGCGGGTGCTGGGCCACAAGGCGGCGCCGGTGCTCCGAAATCTTTGAGCCAGAGCCGGTTTTGATTAAATCTCGGTAATGTTCCGGGCGGGAAGGCCAATAAAACCGTATCTCTGGCACTTCACGGAGCATTACGCTTGGTTACGGTCTTGTCCTTTACGCCAAGAACCATCATATTTCGGCGCAGGCATGCTGGAGCCCCGCCAGCGGCGCCTGGGTTTAAATGGACCTGACACCGGACGGGGCAGAAGCAATATGAGGATTTCCATGGCTGATCCCGTTCGCAATTATCAGACGCGCGCCGTGCCCGGCGCTGGCGTCGATGCTGCCATCGACCAGGGCCTGCGGGCCTACATGATCAAAGTCTACAATCTGATGGGGCTTGGCCTCCTCATCACCGGCCTTGCCGCGGTCGGCACAATCATGCTGGCCACCACCAGCGATCCCGCCTCGGCGGTCGCGACGTTGCCAAGCGGCGAGATGCTGACCTCGTTCGGCTACGCGATCTTTGGTTCGCCGCTGAAATGGCTGGTGATCTTCGCCCCTCTGGCAGCGGTGATGTTCCTGTCGTTCCGAGTCCAGTCGATGAGCGTTTCGGCCGCGCAGACGACGTTCTGGGTCTACGCCGGCCTCGTCGGCCTGTCGCTGTCGTCGATCTTCCTGGTCTACACCACCGCCAGTATCTCGCAGACCTTCTTCGCCACCGCCGCCGCCTTTGGCGGGCTGTCGCTCTACGGCTACACGACCAAGCGCGATCTCTCGGCGTTCGGGTCGTTCCTGGTCATGGGCCTGGTCGGCCTGATCATCGCGATGGTGATCAACATCTTCCTGCAGTCGTCGGCGCTTTCCTTCGCCGTTTCGGCGATCGGCGTGCTGATCTTCGCGGGCCTCACCGCCTACGACACGCAGAACATCAAGGAGATGTACTTCGAGGGCGACGAGACTGATGTCGCCGGCCGCAAGGCGATTATGGGCGCATTGAGGCTCTATCTCGACTTCATCAACCTATTTATGTTTCTGCTGCAGTTCATGGGCGACCGTCGCTAAATACGGTTTTCCTGGACCAGCGAGTTTGGAAAGGGCGGCCCAATGGCCGCCCTTTTCTTTTGTGCCGGCTTTTGCTGTGATATAGGGCAGATGAACGACGTGCCTAAATTATGAGCAGCATCACCTTGCGGGCCGCGACGTCGGCCGATCTCGACCGGATCACGGAAATCTATGCCGACGCGGTAACGAATGGCACGGCGAGCTATGAACTCGAGCCACCAAGCCGCACCGAGATGGGCGTGCGCTTCGACAACCTGATGGCGGGCGGCTTTCCCTATCTCGTTGCAGAAAAGGCCGGCGGCGTGCTCGGCTATGCCTATGCCGGAGCGTTCCGGCCGCGCCCGGCGTACCGCTTCGTCGTTGAGGATTCCGTCTATGTCGCGCCCGAGGCCAAAGGGCAAGGCGTCGGGCTGCTCTTGATGCAAGGGCTGATCGAGGCGGCCAAGGCGGCGGGTTTTCGCCAGATCATCGCGGTGATCGGCGACGGCCGGCCCGACAGCGCCTCGGTACGGCTGCACGAGAAGCTCGGCTTTCGTCATTCCGGCCGCCTGGAAGGCTCAGGCTACAAGCACGGACGCTGGCTGGACACGGTGTTCATGCAACTGCCGATCAATGGCGGGGCGTCCATCCCGCCTGATCCGCAATCGCTGCCCGAGCGGAAGTTCCGCCAGCAAAAATAAAGGGTTACGCCTCGACCAGCTTCAGTGTTCGGTCGAACACGCCAAGCACCCGGCCGAGTTCCTGGCCGCGCTTGAGGATGCGCCCGCCGGCGGCGATGACGGCGAACGCGCCTTGCCGTCGCGCCAGCTTCGGATCCTTGACGATCTGGAAAAGCGGCACTTCGCTGGTGCGGCGGAAGACGGAAAAAACGGCGCGGTCGGCGAGATGGTCGATGGCATAGTCGCGCCACTCGTTGGCGGCAACCATACGGCCGTAGAGCCTGAGGATCTGGTCCAGTTCGCGCCGGTCGAACCGCACCGGCTGGTCGAGGCGTTCGCGTCTTGCCTCATGCAGCGGGATCAATATTGCGGATGCGTCCCCATCCTCCGTCCCGCTGCTGCGATCAGTCATGCCTGGATCCTCGCAATGAATCGTACGCCGACCAAAGTTGGCGCTTTCGTTGCCGAATTGCAAGGCCCGGCCGGGCAAGGCCAGCACCGCGCGGTTTCTCCAGCGTCCAGTCACGTTTGCGAAACGCCTGTTGGAATTGGTGATGCTTCGCCACAATCCTGCCTTTTTTTATCCGTGCTCATGCCCCAATGTCCGACGAATTTAACGGTGTTGCCTGAGACGGTTCGGTCCGGCACCGGCTCGTAAACCCCAAGCCCCCCGCCCACGGGTCTGCGTCGGATCGAACCAACCTCGGTTTTTCCTTGGAAAGATCGGGTGCGACGATCCCAAAACCTAAATGACCGGCGTCAGAAGCAAGCTGACGCCGGTTTTTTATTGGCCGGAGCCGTGGCGGTGCGATCCGTCCGGATTGGCTGCCATCAGAAGGTTGAGCGCGGTTCTCCCTTCTCCCCTTGTGGGAGAAGGTGTCGCCGAAGGCGACGGATGAGGGTGTTCCAGCTTGGCAATTTCCTTGAAATCGCCGCCGCCTCAATTCTTCCAGCACCCCTCAACCGTCTCGGCGCTGCGCGCCGATCCACCTTCTCCCACAAGGGGAGAAGGAGAGGTCCCCGCTTAAGGCTTGCGGATAAAGGCTGCACCCAGGATCGGCCCGGGCATGCCGTCCTTGCCGACCGACTGCAGCAGCACGGCGCAGCCGCCCTTCTTGGCGATCTCGCTCATCGGCAGTTCGTAGCGCTGCGCCTTGCCGTGCCACATGCCGGCGGTCTGGATGGTGGAGACGGCGTTCCAGTAGGTCATGCTGCGGCCGCTGTTTTCGCCCTTGCCGATCTTTATCGTCTGTGGCGGGTTGAAATAGACGATGACGACATGCGCGTCGGTGGGGCCGGTCACGGCGTCGCCGGCATCGATCATGACGCGATCGCTGGTCCGGCTGACCTTGATGCCGACGCGCATGCCTTCGCCGACCCTCTCCATGCGGGCCAGCGCGCCGTCGACTTCCTCGCGGCTGGCGCCGTTGACATGGCTGCGGCCGTTTATGACGGCTTGCGGGGTGTAGACGGAACGACTGCCGAAGGCGCGCATATACTCGTATTGCCGCTCGGTATTTTCCTTGCGGCTCAGCGTGTCCTGCCAGCCGAGGTAATCCCAATAATCGACATGATAGGCGAGCGCGACGATGTCCTCCTTGGCGGCAAGCTCGGCGAAGAGTTCGTCGGCCGGCGGACAGGAGTTGCATCCCTGGCTGGTGAAGAGCTCGACGACGCCTAATGGCTTGTCAGCTGGCTCGGCAAGGGCCGTGCCGGCAAACGCCGAGAGGGCCAGCGCAAGGGCCGCAAGCCGCAATGGTCTTCGAGATGGCATGGCCGTTCCGATCCCGCCGGTGACGCCGGCTTTGTTCTGGTTGTCGAAATATGTGGCAGAAGCGGCAGTCAACGGGAAGTCACGTTGCGGTGAAATTTTGCCGTTGCAACCGCTGGCAAGGGCGCAATAGGTGGACTTGCACTTCACGATGGAAGCGATTCGGGCGGCAATCAGCATGTGGCAATCTCTCCTGGCGCCGGTCGACCTCTATTGCGAACGGACGGGGCCGGAATTCTGGGCCGAACCGCTCAATGCGCTGAGCAATCTGGCTTTTTTTGCCGCCGGGCTATGGGGTGTCTGGCAGGTGCGCAAGCGCGGCACCGGCACCTTCGCCGAAGTGCTGGCCTGGTGGGTGGTGGCGATCGGCGTCGGCTCGTCGCTGTTCCACACCTTTGCCACAAGGGCAATGATCCTGGCCGACGTGCTGCCCATTGCAGGGTTCACGCTGGCCTACACGCTGTTCAACCTGCGACGTTTTCTCGGCATGAAATGGGGCAAGGCGATCGCCATTTTCATTGCCTTTTACGCCGTTGCCGGGCTGGTGACCTTTGCCGTGCCGGACTGGCTGCGCCAGGCGTCGAACGGGACGACCGGCTATCTGCCGCCGTTTCTGGCGCTCGCCTTCTTCGGCGCCTGGGTGGCGGCCAGCGGCAATCGCGCCGGCTGGTACAATCTGGCGGGTTCGGCGATCTTCGTCGTGTCGGTCATCTGCAGGATGATCGATCCGCTGGTCTGCGGCGGCTTTCCGCTCGGCACGCATTTCCTGTGGCACATATTCAACGGGCTGATGCTCGGCGTGCTGCTGGCGGCGACAGCGCGGTTTGGAAAGCCGGGAATTGGGGGAATAGGGCAGTAGGGGAATAAGTCGCTTCTCCTTGCTTCACCCTACTGCCCTACTCCCTTATTGCCCTACTCCCTTAAGCGGCCAGATCGCGCAGCACGTATTGCAGGATGCCGCCATTCTTGAAGTAGTCGAGCTCGTCCAGCGTATCGATGCGGCAGATGATCGGAACCTCTTTGACGCTGCCGTCGCCGTAGGTGATCCTGGCGATCATCTTCTGCCGCGGCTTGATGTTGCTCAGTCCGTCGATCTCGACCAGTTCGTCGCCCTTGAGGTTGAGCGAGGCCCATGAGGTGCCTTCCTCGAAGACGAAGGGGATCACGCCCATGCCGACCAAATTGGAGCGGTGGATGCGCTCGAAGGACTGGGCGATGACCGCGCGGACGCCCAGCAAATTGGTGCCCTTGGCCGCCCAGTCACGCGACGAGCCGTTGCCATATTCGACGCCGGCGAAAATGACCAGCGGCACGCCTTCCTTCTTGTAGCGCATCGCGGCGTCGTAGATCGATTCCTCTTCTTTCGAGGGGTAATGGATGGTGTAGCCGCCCTCGCGGCCGTTCTCGCCCAGCATATGGTTGCGGATGCGGATATTGGCGAAGGTGCCGCGCATCATTACCTCATGATTGCCGCGGCGTGTGCCGTACTGGTTGAAATCGGCGACGCCGACGCCGTGGTCGGTGAGATACTTGCCGGCCGGCGAGGCCGCCTTGATCGAACCGGCCGGCGAAATGTGGTCGGTGGTGATCTTGTCGCCGAACAGGCCGAGCACACGCGCGCCCTTGATATCGCCGATCTTGCCGAAGCCTGACTTCATGCCGGCGAAATAGGGTGGGTTCTGCACATAGGTCGAATTGTCGTCCCAGGCATAGGTCTGGCCTTCCGGCGCCTTGACATTCTGCCAGTACTCGTCGCCCTTGAAGACGTCGGCATACTTGCGGGCGAACAATTCGCGCGTGACGTTCTTCTCGATGAATTCCTGGATCTCGACCGAACTTGGCCAGATGTCTTTGAGATAGACCGGACTGCCGTTGCGATCGTCGCCGAGCGGCTCGGTGGTCAGATCTTTGGTCACGGTCCCGGCCAGCGCGTGGGCGACGACCAGCGGCGGCGAGGCGAGATAGTTCGCCTGCACGTCGGGCGAGACGCGGCCTTCGAAATTGCGGTTGCCGGACAAGACTGCCGCAGCAATCAAGCCCTTATCGTTGATGGTCTTGGAGATCGGCGCCGGCAACGGGCCGGAATTGCCGATGCAGGTGGTGCAGCCGAAGCCGACCAGGTTGAAGCCGATCTGGTCGAGCTCCTTCTGCAGGCCGGATTTCTCGAGATATTCGGCGACGACCTGGCTGCCCGGCGCCAATGAGGTCTTGACCCACGGCTTCTGCTTGAGGCCGAGCCGGTTGGCGTTGCGCGCCAACAGCCCGGCGCCGATCAGCACGCTCGGGTTCGAGGTGTTGGTGCAGGAGGTGATGGCGGCGATGACCACATCGCCATGGCCAAGATCGTAGTCCGTGCTCTCGACGGCATAGCGCTTGTCGATTTCGGCGGCCTTCCTGTATTCGGTCTCCATGGCCTTGGCGAAGCCGGCCGGAATGTCTTCAAGTGCGACCCGGCCTTCAGGCCGCTTCGGGCCGGCCATCGACGGGACGACACTGCCGAGATCGAGCTCCAGCAGGTCGGTGAAGAGCGGATCGGCAGAGCCGGCATCGCGCCACAAGCCTTGCGCCTTCGAATAAGCCTCGACCAGGGCGATGCGGCTTTCGTCGCGACCGGACATTGTGAGATAGCGGATGGTTTCGCTGTCGACCGGGAAGAAGCCGCAGGTGGCGCCATATTCTGGCGCCATGTTGCCGATGGTGGCGCGATCGGCCAGCGTCATGTTGGACAGGCCCGGCCCGAAGAATTCGACGAACTTGCCGACGACGCCCTTCTTGCGCAGCATCTGCGTGACGGTGAGCACCAGGTCGGTGGCGGTCACGCCTTCCCTCAACCTGCCGGTGAGGTGAAAGCCGATGACTTCCGGCAGCAGCATGGAGACCGGCTGGCCGAGCATCGCGGCCTCCGCCTCGATACCGCCGACGCCCCAGCCGAGCACGCCAAGGCCGTTGATCATCGTGGTGTGCGAATCGGTGCCGACGCAGGTGTCGGGATAAGCGGTGGTCTCGCCATCTTCGCTGTTGGTCCACACGACCTGGCCGAGATACTCAAGATTGACCTGATGGCAGATGCCGGTGCCGGGCGGCACGACGCGGAAATTGCGGAACGCCTGCTGGCCCCATTTCAGGAATTTGTAGCGTTCCTCGTTGCGCTCATATTCAAGCTCGACATTGCGGGCGAAAGCCAGTGGCGTGCCGAATTCGTCGACGATGACCGAGTGGTCGATGACTAGATCGACCGGCACCAGCGGATTGATCTTTTGCGGGTCGCCGCCGAGCGAGGCCATGGCGTCGCGCATGGCGGCAAGGTCGACCACGGCTGGAACGCCGGTGAAATCCTGCATCAGCACGCGAGCCGGGCGATAGGCGATCTCGACGCCGGCGGTGCCCCGGTCAGTCAGCCAGCCGGCGACCGCCTGGATGCTCTCCTTGGTGACGGAACGGCCGTCCTCGTTGCGCAGCAGATTCTCCAGCAGCACCTTCATCGAATAGGGCAATTGGGCGATGCCGGTGAGGCCGTTCTTTTCGGCCTCGACAAGGTCATAGTAGATGTACTCGGCGCCGCCGGCGGTCAGCGTGCGGCGGCAATTGAAGCTGTCGAGTGATTTGGACACGTGCGATCCCTAACTGTCGGTTGCCGGAAGGGAACGGACGCCAGTGGGCATGCAAATCACGCGCAAAGGTGCGGGTACGGCCATTTCCGCTATCCGTTCCCAAGCGTCCGGGCCGTTCAAGGCGGCACGCGCGCTGGTTCGGCGCAAATTCGGTTCCCGTGCCGACCGCTGGCACGGATGATGCGGATATAGAGAATTTTCTGGAATAGTTCTAGACACGGATTCGCCATTTTTGCTGCGGCGCACCGAAGCCGCACCTGAACTTTCGGCGAAGGGGGACGGATGCGGCTGATCGCCGAAAATCTGGGCGGCGAACGCGGCGGCGAGACGGTATTTTCCGGCATCGAATTCGCGCTGGGGGATGGCCAGGCGCTGGTCGTCACCGGGCCGAACGGCGCCGGCAAATCGACGCTGCTCAGGATCGTCGCCGGACTGTTGCCAGTGGCGGCAGGCCGTGTGCGGTTCGAAGGTGGTGGCGAGGACTTTCCGTCGGCCGCCTCGGCCTGTCACTATCTCGGCCACCTCAACGCGATGAAGACGGCGCTGAGCGTTACGGAAAACCTGTGCTTCTGGCGCGATTTTTCGGGCGCCGGTTCCGCGGGTGTTGAAGAGGCGCTGGAAACCGTCGGGCTGGGCGGCATCGGCCATCTGCCGTTCGGCTATCTCTCGACCGGGCAACGCCGCCGCGCGGCGATTGCAAAACTGCTGGTAAGCCACCGGCCATTGTGGCTGCTCGATGAGCCGACGGCAGGACTGGACAAGGCTTCGGAGGAGAGATTCGGCGAATTGATGGGGAAACACCTCGAGAGTGGGGGGATCGTGGTTGCGGCGACGCATTTGCCGCTTGGGATCGAGGGAAAGGAATTGAGGATGACCGGCTGATGTTGGCATTCCTTCACGCCCCCCTCTGTCCTGACAGCCAATCTCCCCCCTTGAGGGGGAGATGTCCGGCAGGACAGAGGGGGGTGCCCAGGCGAAAGCATCTCACATCATGCTAGCCATCTTCCTACGCGACATCCGCCTGAGTATCCGCGCCGGCGGCGGGGCGCTTACCGGCGTGATTTTCTTTCTCGCCGTTATCGCGACCATCCCCTTCGGCGTCGGTCCCGAGCTGAAGCTGCTGGCCCGCATCGGCCCGGCGATCCTGTGGATCGCCGCCTTGCTGGCCTGCCTGCTCGGCCTCGACCGGCTGTTCCAGGCCGACCGCGAGGACGGCTCGCTCGATCTTCTGGTGCTTGGCAACGACCGGCACATGCTGGCCTTGACCGTTCTGACGAAATGCCTGGCGCATTGGGCGGGAAGCGTGCTGCCGCTGGTCATCGCCGCTCCCTTGCTCGGCCTGTTCATGAACATGGAGCCCATCGGCATCGGTGCGACGGCGCTGACGCTTCTGGTAGGCACGCCGGCGATCACCTTCATCGGTGCTGCCGGTGCAGCGGTGGCAGTGGCGTTGCCGCGTGGCGGGCTGCTGATCTCGGTGCTCGTGCTGCCGCTGACCATTCCCGTGCTGATCTTCGGCGTATCGGCAAGCTATGGCGCGGTGGCGGACCCCGATCCATTCCTGCAGCCCTTCCTCATTCTTGCCGCGCTGACCTTGTTTCTTGCCGTGCTCGGCCCTGTGGCGGCGGCGCTGGCGCTGCGGCACGGAACGGATTGATGTGTTGGCTTCAGCTCATGCCTGCGGCGCGGCGAACAATTGCGGAGCCGATGGCGCAGCGTTAAGAGAAGACATGTTGGAACGGCGTGAGACGGACCGGTTGGAAAGCGCCGCGGAGCGAAAAGCATGAGCGTACATGCGCTTTATGTCACCGCCGCCTATGCGATCACGGCCGTGGTGCTGGGCGGGCTGATCGGCTGGATTCTGCTCGACCAGCGCGGCCGCAAGCGAGAGCTTGCCGAGCTGGAGGCATCCGGCGTGCGCCGGCGCTCCGATAAGGCAGTAAAATCATGAGCACGGAAACCCAAACACCGGCGCGCCGCCGCCTGATCGTGCTGCTGCCGCTGCTGGTCTTTCTCGGGCTGGCGGGATTGTTCCTGGCGCAGCTTTTGTCCGGGCGCGACGTGTCGGAAGTGCCGTCAGCGCTGATCGGCCTGCCGGCGCCGCAGACCAACCTGCCGGCGCTCGAAGGCACCAATTTGCCGGGCCTCGATTCAAAACAGTTCGCCGGCAAGGTGACGCTGGTCAACGTCTTCGCGTCCTGGTGCGCGCCGTGCCGCGAAGAGCATCCGGTGCTGCTGGCGCTGTCGCAGGACAGACGCTTCGTCATGGCGGCGCTGAACTACAAGGACCAGCCGGAAAACGCCCGTCGGTTCCTTGGCGATCTCGGCAACCCATTCCAGGCGATCGGCGTCGACGAGGCCGGACGCACGGCGATCGACTGGGGTGTCTACGGCGTGCCGGAGACCTTCGTCATCGGCAAGGATGGCAAGATCGCCTATAAGCATGTAGGGCCGCTGACGCCGGACTCGGCGCGGACGCTGCTGTTACCCGAAATCGAGAAGGCGCTGGCCATGCCGGGCTGATGGCCCGTCGTTTCGTCATGCTAGGGTCTTTGCTCCGCTTTGCGTCGCTACGCCCAAGGATGACGAACGTGACAGGTCGACCACGTGATAGGTCGACCGAAGACTCAGCCGTAGATCTGCTTGTGGACCTGGTAGAGCATTTCGCTGCGGTCGGCGCGCATGTCGGCGAGGTCACGGCTGCTGAAGCTGTCGATTTCGGCGACGAGGCGGTTGTAATGCCGGCGCTTGGCGATGCTGGCGCGAGCGCGGCTCATGAGGCTGTCGATGATCATAGCGAGTTTCCTTTTTGCGCCGCGTTTCGCGGCCAGTTGTTCCTCCCTTGATCGATACGGAGCATGACATAGTTATGGTGCATTGCAAAAATAAGATGTTGCAATGCACCATTGCGCTGGGCGCATAGCCGGTTAACGGGATGTGACCTGCCGTCCGGGCCAGCATTCGCTTCCATAATGCTTCTGACGCATCATCGATCTTGCCATATCGATCGTGGGCTGGCTTGATCGCGCCTTGCCAAGCGACTGCTACCGGGAGGAACCATGGCCAGCGAATTCTACGAAGTTCTCGATCCGCGCTTTTCGCGGCTGTTCAACGGCAATGCACAGGTCGACAGGCTGTTTACCGGCTGCCGATGGGCGGAAGGACCGGCCTGGTTCGCGGCCGGGCGCTATGTGGTCTGGTCCGACATCCCGAACAATCGCATGCTGCGTTACGACGAGACCGACGGCAGCGTCAGCGTGTTCCGTCAGCCGTCCGGCAATTCCAACGGCAACACGGTCGACCGGCAAGGCCGGCTGGTTACTTGCGAGCATTCCGGCCGCCGCGTCAGCCGCACCGAGCATGACGGGTCGGTAGTCACCATCGCCGACAAATGGCGCGGCAAGCGGCTGAACTCGCCCAATGACGCGGTGGTCAAGTCCGACGGCTCGATCTGGTTCACCGACCCGAGCTACGGCATCGATACCGATTACGAGGGCGACAAGGCCGAAAGCGAGATCGGCGCCTGCCATGTCTACCGGGTCGATCCCGGCACCGGCGAGACCGAGGCGGTGATCACCGACATGGTCAGGCCCAACGGGCTCGCCTTCTCGCTCGACGAAAGCAAGCTCTATGTCGCCGACACCGGCCGCACCCATGGCGCCCAAAACCCGGCGCACATCCGGGTGTTCAATGTCGACCAGGGCGGCAAGACGGTCTCAGGCGAAAAGGTCTTTGCCGACTGCACCGCCGGCCTGTTCGACGGTTTCAGGCTGGATGCGGACGGCCGCATCTGGACCAGTGCCGCCGACGGGGTCCATTGCTACGATCCGGACGGGACGCTGATCGGCAAGGTCAAGGTACCGGAAGTCGTCGCCAATTGCGTGTTCGGCGGCAACAAGCTGAACTGCCTCTACATCGCCGGCACCACATCCCTCTACATGGTCCGGCTCATGGTCAACGGCGCCAAAACCTACTGAGCGGCCGCCAAGCATATGCAAGGGAGGGAACCATGCCATTCGTGAATATCCGCCTGGTCAAGGAGGTGATTGCCGATGACCCGGCCGGCAAAAAGGCCGCGATCGCCGCCCAGGTGACGGCGGCCATCACCGGCGTCACCGGCCTGACCAACAATGATGTCTGGATAGTCTTCGAGGAGGTCGCTGCACGCGACTGGTTCGTCGGCGAGACCGACGTCGAGACGCGGAGGGGCAACGGATAGTTCTCGGCACAGATTGGCCGCAGCTCCTAGCGTCGTCATCCCAGGGCGGAGCAGGAGCGAAGCTCCGTCGCGGAGACCCTGGGATGACGAAAGCACGGTCCGGCGTTCACCGCGAGCGGATGAAGCCCGCGAAGGCCGAAACGGCGCGGCGCATCGTCAGCCGGTTTTCCGGCTGCGATAAGATATCCTCCACCTCCGGCGGCCTCTTGCCGAGCAGCGCGATTTCGAGCGCTGCTTCCCCATGGAGCGCGAAAGACATTGTCCGCATGACCTCGGCCAGTGCGGCGCGGGCAAACAGCGAGCGCGGCGAGGCGTGGACCAGCGTGGCCGGCTTGCCGACGGCGGCATCGCGCGACACCAGCCAGTCAAGCGCGTTCTTCAGGCCGCCTGGCACACCGTGGGCATATTCCGGGCAGGAGACGATGACGCCGTCAGCGGCGGTGACCGCATCGATCAGCACTGCTGCTTGCAGCGGCGTCCGCTCGCCTTCCTCGTCGGGGTTGAAAATCGGCAGCCGGCCAAGCCCATCGTAGACGGAGACGTGACAGTCCGGCGGCGCGTTTTGCGCGAGTGCCGCGAGCAGGGCCGAATTGGTCGAGGCGGCGCGCAGGCTGCCGGAGATGGCGAGGATGTTGAGCAAAGGAATGGAGACCGGCTTGGACGATTCGTTGCCGATCACGCTACCACATGGTCTCCCTGTATTCCTCGTCCAGCCAGCGGTCGGTCGCCTCGGCCGAATCGGCGAGCGCCAACTGGTCGCGCAGGATCTGGCCGAGCGTCGGCAGCGTCGCGCGGTCGTACCAGCTCTCCGGCTTCCACAATTCGGAGCGCATGAAGGCCTTGGCGCAATGCATGTAGGCGGCCTTGACCGTCACCACGACGACGCTTTGCGGTGCCTTGCCGTCGACCGCCAGCCGCTCACGCAATGCCGCATCGACGGTGATGCGGGCATCGCCATTGACACGCAGCGTTTCGTTCATGCCGGGAATGAGGAAGAGCAGCCCGATCGAGGGATTGAGAAGGATGTTCTCCAGCGTGTCGAGCCGGTTGTTGCCGGGACGGTCGGGGATGGCGATGGTCTTCTCGTCGAGCACTGTTACGAAGCCCGGCCTGTCGCCCTTGGGCGTCACATCGGCATTGCCGGCGCCGTCGGACGAGCCGATCAGCACGAAAGGGCTCTTGCCGATGAAGGAACGGCAGTGGCCGTCCAATGCCTTCAGTTCCTTGCGGATCGAGCCGTCAGTCGGCCGAGGCGTCTTGTAGATCGTCCTCAACTCGTCGCGTGTGGTGATGAATTCCATGCCCCTCTCCTCTTATTCTGACGCAATTCCCTAGGGAAAGCGCTACGCGCTTTTCCCGGGAAAACCGCTACACACTTTCCTGGAATTGCTCTATTTGCCGGCCTTCTCTTCCTTGCCGGTCTTGTCCTCGAGCGAATGGCGCAGGATCAACGGCATTTGGCTTAACGTGAAGACAAGGGTAATGGGAATCGTGCCCCAGACCTTGAAATAAAGCCAGGCTTCCTCAGAAAAGTTGCGCCACACGACCTCGTTCAGCGCAGCCAGAAAAAGGAAGAAGAGCCCCCATCGGAAAGTGAGCTTGCGCCAGCCTTCGGCGTCGAGATTGAAGGCGGAATCAAAGACATAGCCCAACAGCGATCTGCCAAACGCCAACCCGCCAAGCAACGTGATGCCGAACAGGCTGTTGATGATTGTCGGCTTCATGAAAGCGAAGGTCTTGTCCTGCAGCCACAGCGCCAGCGCGCCAAACACAAACACCACGATGGCCGAGACCAATGGCATGATCGGCCAGCTGCGCGTCAAAATCCACGAAACGCTGAGCGATAGCGCCGTCGCCACCATAAAGAACGCTGTGGCAATCAGGATAGGCTCGCCGATATGGCCGAGGATCGGAAACTTCCCGACAAGCCACGCGCCGCGGATGGTGGTGAAAAAGAACACCAGGCCAGGCCCGAGTTCGAGCAGGAATTTCAGGCCGGGGTTCAATGCCTTGCGGCGCGGATCGGACAGGTCGCGTTCGAGGATGGGTGGGCTCATAGGGTCCTTCTTACGCATGATTCAATCCAAAAAGCCTGCAACTTTTTGGGATCATGCTCGTCAAGCCACGCCAGCGATCGCCCTGGCGAATTCGCTTGCGGAAAAGGGTTCGAGGTCGTCGACCTGTTCGCCGACGCCGATGAAATAGACCGGCAATTTGTGCTTTGCCGCGATCGCCACCAGAATACCGCCGCGCGCCGTGCCGTCCAGCTTGGTCATCACCAGGCCGTTGACGCCGGCGACATTGCGGAAGATCTCGACCTGGTTGAGCGCATTCTGGCCGGTGGTGGCATCGACCGTCTGCAGCACGGTGTGCGGCGCTTCCGGATCGAGCTTGCCCAGCACCCGGACGATCTTTTCCAGTTCCGCCATTAGTTCGGTCTTGTTCTGCAGCCGCCCGGCGGTGTCGATGATCAGCACGTCGGAGCCGGCCTCCTTCGCGCGCTCGAATGCATCGTAGGCGAGGCCGGCGGCATCGGCGCCGAGCTTCGAGGCAATGACCGGCGAGTTGGTACGCTCGCCCCAGATCTTCAGCTGCTCGATCGCGGCTGCGCGAAAGGTGTCGCCGGCGGCGAGCATCACCGAGAGGCCGCCATCGGTGAGCTTTGCGGCGAGCTTGCCGATGGTCGTGGTCTTCCCGGTGCCGTTGACGCCGACCACCAGGATGACATGCGGCTTGTGGCTGAGGTCGAGCTCCAACGGCATGGCGACGTGGGTCAGCACTTTCTCAACCTCGGCCGCCATGATGGCCCGGACTTCGGTGTCGGAGACGTCCTTGCCGTAGCGGCTGGCGGAGAGCGCGTCGGTAACGCGCAAAGCCGTCTCCATGCCGAGATCGGCGCGGATCAGCACATCCTCCAGGTCCTGCAGCGTGTCCTCGTCAAGTTTCCGCTTGGTGAAGACGCCGGCGATGTTGCCCGACAACTCCTTGGAAGAGCGGGCAAGCCCGTCTCGCATGCGCTGGAACCAGGAACGCCTCGGCGCCGGTTCGGGCGCCTTCTGCGGCTCGGCTTTCTGCTCGACCTTCTTGGTTACGGTGACTTTGCCGGGGGCGGGCTTTGGCTCCGGCGATGGTTGCGGAACGGCTTCTGGCTCGGGCTTTACCTCCCCCTCGATGGGAGGGTGGGGCGCCGGCACGACCTCCGGTTCGGGCGCGATCTCGGTCAAGATCGGTTTCGTCTCGGCCGGCGCTGGCTGGCGGATCGGGGGCGGTATTTCGGCGGGAGGGACTTCGCGCGCTGGCGCTGCTGAGGGAGCCTCGGTGGGCACTACCGGCACTTCGACGGGTGCAGGTTCTGGCTGGGAGGGGACGATTTCTGGCTGCTGCGGCTCGGCCCGGATCTCCTCCGGTTCCTCAGCAGGCGTTTCCGGCTCGGGTGGAATGGTCGGCGGCGGCTCAGGCTTCTGCGATTCCGGCGCCGGTTGGGGTGCCGGAGGCAACTCTGGTTCGACTGGCGGTGGAGGTACGGCTTCGACTTCGGGTCGCGACTCGTCGCGTTTCAAAAACTCCGGGACGGCCTGCTCGGCGGCCGGTTTCAGCGCCTCCAGTTCGTCCCATTTGATCGGCGGCAGCGGTGCGGTCTCGTCGGGCCGCTCCTCGACGACTTCCTTCTTGCCGAACGAAAATATCTTCTTGAAAAAACCAGCCATGTCTTGCGTTCTCAGGCGGCGCGGGCGGCAAGCGGCGCGGCGATCAGTCGGATACCGTCATGGCCGGCGATATCAGCCTCGACGATGTCGCCCGGAGCGCCGGCAGAGACCGCGGCCAGCGTAAACCCTTCGGTGCGGCCAAGGCCGTCACGCTCGACCAGGATCGACTGATGCGTTCCAGCGAGCGAGGCAAGATGGCGGCGATAGGCGGCCTCGCCGGCGGCGCGCAGGCGTGCCGCGCGTTGCTTGACGACGTCGCGGCGGAGCTGCGGCATGCGCGCGGCGGGCGTGCCCTGGCGCGGCGAAAACGGGAAGACGTGGAGATGCGTCAGGCCGCATTCCTCGACGATCTCCAGCGAGTTTTCGAACATGGCGTCCGTCTCGGTCGGGAAGCCGGCGATGATGTCGGCGCCGAAAACAATGCCGGGGCGCAGTTTGCGCACATCCTCGCAAAAGCGGATCGACTGGTCGCGGCTGTGCCGGCGCTTCATCCGCTTCAGGATCATGTCGTCACCCGATTGCAGCGACAGATGCAGATGCGGCATCAGCCTCGGCTCGGTGGCGATGGCGTCCAGCAGATCGTCGTCGGCTTCGATCGAGTCGATGGAGGAAAGCCGCAGGCGTTTCACGTCTGGCACCTGCTTCAGGATGGTTTTGACCAATTTGCCGAGCTTCGGTGCGCCCGGCAGATCGGCGCCAAAACTGGTCATATCGACACCGGTCAGCACGATCTCGGCATAACCATTGCCGACGAGTCGCTTGATCTGCTCGACCACGGCGCCCATCGGCACCGAGCGCGAATTGCCGCGACCGTAGGGAATGATGCAGAAGGTGCAGCGGTGGTCGCAGCCGTTCTGCACCTGGACAAAAGCGCGCGCCCGGCCCTCGATGGCGTCGACCATGTGGGCGGCCGTCTCGCGCACCGAAAAGATATCGTTGACGCGCGCCTTCTCAGTGTCGTTGACGCCGAAATCCGGCAGCGCGCGATAGGAATGCGCCTTCAGCTTTTCCTCATTGCCGAGGACGAGATCGACCTCGTCCATGGCGACGAAATCCTGCGGGCCGGTCTGCGCGGCGCAGCCGGTAACGATGATGCGGGCAGCCGGGTTCTCACGGCGGGCTTTTCTGATCGACTGCTTGGCCTGGCGTACAGCCTCGCCGGTGACGGCGCAGGTGTTGAAGATGATGGCACCGCCTTCGAGCCCGCCGAGGCCCGCACTTTCGGCTTCACGCCGCATCACCTCGGATTCATAGGTGTTCAGCCGGCAGCCGAAGGTGACGACCTCGATACCCTTGTTGCCAAGAGGAGCCATCAGGCGGCGCTTTCGGTGTCGCGCGCCCACGCCCCGGTCGACGGATCGAAGCTGCCGGAAAATTCCCATTCGGCGGCACCGGTCAGGATGACGTGGTCGTCGTCGCGCCACAAAACATGCAGCGAGCCGCCGCCGGGCGTCATCAGCGTGACGCCGCGGCCGGTACGCCGGGTGCGGGACGCGGCGACCACAGCGGCGCAAGCAGCCGTGCCGCAGGCCTTGGTCAGGCCGGCGCCGCGCTCCCAGGTGCGGATGACCATGGTCTCCGGCGAGGTCACCTGCGCGATGGTGATGTTGGCGCGCTCGGGGAAGATCGGGTGGTTTTCGAGCAACGGGCCGAAGCGCTCGAGCTCGTACGACCAGACGTCGCGGTCGACCCAGAAGATGGCGTGCGGATTGCCCATCGAGACGACCGACGGCGAATGCAGCACCGGGGAATCGATCGGACCGATCTGCAGCTCGATCATGCGGGTGTCGCGGAATTCCTCGGCCAGCGGGATGTCCTGCCAGCCAAAGCGCGGCCTGCCCATGTCGACCGAGATCATTCCGTCGGCATGTTCCTCGGCATTGAGGATGCCGGCGACTGTTTCAAAGGCAAATGTCTTCTGGCCGGTCTCGGCGGCGAGCGCCTGGACGACACAACGCATGCCGTTGCCGCAGGCTTGCGCCCTGGTGCCGTCGGAATTCAAGATGTCGATGAAAAAGGCGGTGCCCGGCGTCCTGGGGTCGTGGATCGCCATGATCTGGTCGAACCTGGTCGCCGCATCGGCATTAAGCGCGACGGCTGCCGCAGGCGTCACGCGATCGGCACGGCCACGCATATCGGCAACGATGATTTCGTTGCCGATGCCGTTCATCTTGGCGAAAGGGGCCGCGCTTGCCATCGATCGAAAGGTCTCTTGCCGGTTTGGCGCCTATATGGCGGATAGCGGCAGAAATTACCAGCGCGGCGTGATTTTCAAGTCACCGCGAAGACGCCAAGCACGATCAGCAGGAAGATGATCAGCACGATGCCGATGAGGATGCGGGCGCCGGTGGCGGCGGCTCCGGCCAGTGCCGGCATGCCGAGCAGGCTCGCCGCGGCCGCGATAATCAAAAGAATGATGATCCACCTGATCATGAGAGACACCTCGAAGCCGACAGGTTTGAACACCTACAAACGTCTATGTGATGCCTCAGGTTCCGCCGCGCTAGACCGCCGGCACGTCCCAGACTTCGCCCGGCCGCAAGGCGCGAAAACGTTGCCGCGGCAGGCCGGCAGCATCGAGCGCTTCGCCGAGCTTTCTGGGCGGCTCGTCGATCGGCTCGTTGGTGAGCCGGAACGTGCCCCAGTGACAGCCGGCGGCATAGGCGGCGTTGCACAAAAGCATGCCTTGCACCGCCTCCTCCGGATCCTGGTGATGTGGCGCCATGAACCAGCGCGGCTCGTAGGCGCCGATCGGCAGGATGGCGAGGCGGAACCCGCCGTGCTTTTGCGCCATCAGCCGGTAATTGATGCCACCGTGGAAGCCGGTATCGCCGGCGAAATAGATCTTTGCGTCGGGTGTCTCGACGACGAAACCCGCCCACAGCGCCATCCGCCGGTCGCGAGTACCGCGGGCCGACCAGTGGTGCACCGGCTCGACATAGACGGCGACGCCATCGCCGATATCGACCCGGTCGCCCCAGTCATGCGCGGAAAGCCGCATACGGGGCACGGCAGCGCCGATGATCGTGTCGTTGCCGAGCGGCGTCAGCAGCAGCGGGTCGTGTCTTGTCTTCAGGCGCTTCAGCGTGGCGAGGTCGAGATGGTCGTAATGGTTGTGGCTGACCAGCACGAGGTCGATCGGCGGCAAATGCGAAAAGGCGATGCCCGGCGGATTGACGCGTTTCGGACCGGCGAAGGAGAGCGGCGAGACACGCCGCGACCAGACCGGGTCGGTCAGGATGTTCAGGCCGGCTGTCTGGACGAGCAGCGAGGAATGACCGACCATGGTGAGGCGGAGCGCCGCACCATCGATGCGCTCGACCGGTCTTGCCGGTGGAAACGGGCTCGGATCCGCCGCCGGCCATTTCGAGCGCTCGCGGCTCAATTGCCATTTCAACAGATCGGCAAAGCGACCCGGCGGCCGTCCGTTGGGATTGAAGAACAAGGTGCCGTCGAAATGATCGCTGGGCGGCCCGCTGTAATAGCGGTTGGCGGCTCTCTTTCTCGCGGCCAAGAAATCGGCTCCCTGCAGTTTGCTGATCCCAAGAGATAATGCCGGAGCCGGCCCGCACAAGCATTTGAGGTGAACGCCAAGGATTTGGCGCCAGCGCGCCGTATCGAATCAACCGGAGGTGTCGGCCAAACGGCCAAGGCGTAACGCAATTCAGGCAATGTGCATTTTGCGACAAATTTGCAACATTACCGGCGCAAACCGTATTTTAACCATATCGGGTTGAAATTTCGCCACCTTCGCCATCTTGGTGAGGGGGACATTGCGCGGACGGCACCCCCAGCCCGATCCGACGGAGGTTGAAGAATGAAAATTTCGAAAACCGGCCTGCTGGCCGTATCGCTGGCCGCGCTCGTTGCGAGCGGCTGTTCAACCTCACGGTTCACATCAATGGACGAGCAGCAGCCGGCGCCGCTGGAAGCTGCGCCCGCCGGCAAGGTGACTGCAAACCAGCTGCCGCCACCGGCGACACCCGGCCCGGCCGACCCGTCGAAATTTCCTACCGCGCCGCAGAACACCCAGGTCGCCTCGCTGCCGCCGGACGGGACGGCGCCGGCCGGTGCGGCCGACCTTACCGCGTCCAGCGTCGCCGGCGTGTGGAAGGCAAGCGTGTCCGGCCAGAGCTGTCAGGTGGCGACGCCGCAGACCAAATTCGGTTCGGGCTACCGCGCCGGACCGCTGCATTGCCCGGCGCCGCTCGATGGCATCAAATCCTGGAACGTCGCCGGCAAACAGCTGACGCTCTTTGACGAGAATGGCGGCACGCTGGCACGGCTCTATTCTTCGGGCGGCGAGAAATTCGACGGCCAGACTTCCAACGGCCTGCCGATCTCGCTTACAAGGTAAGTGAACGGCCCCCCATTGTTACGCAATTCCGGACGGAAAACCGTTACACACTTTTCCTGGAATTGCCTCTTTTGTTTTTTACGCAATTCCGGACAGAAAACCGCTACACACTTTTCTTGGAATTGCTCCGGAACGACGTGACCAATGCATCTGCGTGACGGCCTCCAGACCCATGCGACCGTCAAGCAGCGCTATGACCATCTGGTCGAGACGGGCGCCATCGGGCGCGATCCGGCGCAGGAGCGGATCGCCGCTGCGCTCGACCGGCTGATCGAAGAGATATCGGCAAAGCGGCTGGCGCAGAAATCAAGCGCGCTGGGGTGGTTGTTCGCTCGCAAGCGCGAGGTGCACGAGGCGGTCAAGGGCCTTTATATCCATGGCGGCGTCGGCCGCGGCAAGACCATGCTGATGGACATGTTTTTCGAGCTGCTGCCGGTGCGGCGCAAGCGCCGGGTGCATTTCAACGACTTCATGGCCGACGTGCAGGACCGCATCCAGAAGCACCGGCAGGCTCGCAAGAACGGCACGGCCAAGGAGGACGACCCGATCCCGCCGGTGGCGCGCGCGCTGGCCGAGGAAGCCTGGGTGCTATGCTTCGACGAGTTCTCCGTCACCGACATCGCCGATGCGATGATCCTGTCAAGGTTGTTTTCGGCGTTGTTTGCCAATGGCGTGGTGCTGGTTGCCACTTCCAACGTCGCGCCGCAGGATCTCTACCGCGACGGCCTGAACCGTCAGTTGTTTTTGCCGTTTGTCGCTATCCTGGAGCGCCACGCGCAGGTGCTGGCGCTTGACGCCGACAAGGATTACCGCCTCGACAAGCTCAGCCGCATGCCGGTCTACGTCACCCCGGCCGATGCCGCCGCCGACCATGCGCTCGACGACGCGTGGGCGGTGATGACGCATGGCAGGCCGACGGCCGAGACGATGCTGACGGTGAAGGGCCGGCACGTCGTAGTGCCGCGTGCTGCCGGCGAGGCGGCGCGTTTTTCCTTCGCCGATCTCTGCGAGAGGCCGCTCGGCGCCCGCGACTATCTTGCCATTGCCAGCCGTTTCTCGACCATCTTCATCGACCATGTGCCGGTGCTCGGCGAAGGCAAGCGCAACGAAGCCAAGCGCTTCATCCTGCTGGTCGATACGCTCTACGATCATCATGTACGGCTGGTGATGAGCGCCGCGGCACCGCCGGCGCAGCTCTATACGGCCAAGCGCGGCAACGAAGTCTTCGAGTTCGAGCGCACCGCATCGCGGCTGATCGAGATGCAGAGCCACGACTGGCTGGAGGACTGGGCGGAGAGGCAGAGGGCGCAGGGATCATCGACCGAGGCACGGCAGGCTCAGGCGTGAGGGATAGTACAGAAGGGGCCGCTGCCGCCGGCGCCTATAACCGATAAACATACATGACGAACCCCTCCGCCGGCCCATGCGGCTCTTTTCGCGACTCGTAAAGTGCGCGAGCAGCAACATTGTCCGGCTCGGTGCCGACCCACGCCTCCTCACAGCCATGCTCGCGACCGAGTGCGAACATGGCGCCGAGCATCCTCGTCGCAATGCCCTGGCGTTGAAAGGCCGGCGCCACGCCGACCTCGTCTATGTAGAGTTCGCTCACCTTGTCCGGGTGGCGGTGGATGACGGCTGCGCATTGGCCAACGACGATGCCGTCGGCGAGGGCCACGACCATGAAATGACAGGGCTCCGCGAGATAAGGCGGAGAGCCGATCCGGCCTGACCGGCTCGTCGAAGACTTCATCGGCAACCCGCATCACAAGGGCGTCATCGTCAGGAAACAGCCTTCTGATTTCCAGTGCCATTGTGTAGAATTCCTCTAGCCGGCTTCAGAATTTTGACGTTTACGTAATTCCCATTGTTTCTAACCGATTGAAATTACTCACTCCAAAATAATCGTTTGAATTTTTGTGCGGCCGGGGCTATTGCGTGCGGCGAATTTCGCGGTTCCGCAGCATTCCGGCCTCTTCCTCCGACGCCGTCATCAAATCGTCAAGGATTTGGGCGCCGTCATAGTCAAAGGGAAAATATCCTGACATGGCACGCAACAAGATAGCGCTCATCGGCTCGGGCATGATCGGCGGCACCCTCGCCCACATGGTCGGCCTCAAGGATCTCGGCGACGTCGTGCTGTTCGATATCGCCGAAGGCATCCCGCAAGGCAAGGGGCTGGACATCGCGCAGTCGTCGCCAGTCGATGGGTTCGACTCCAGGCTGACCGGCGTCAACGACTATGCCGGCATCGAGGGCGCCGATGTCTGCATCGTCACCGCCGGCGTGCCGCGCAAGCCCGGCATGAGCCGCGACGATCTTCTAGGCATCAATCTGAAGGTGATGGAGCAGGTCGGCGCCGGCCTCAAGAAATACGCGCCGAAAGCCTTCGTCATCTGCATCACCAATCCGCTCGACGCCATGGTCTGGGCGCTGCAGAAGTTTTCCGGCCTGCCCAAGAGCCATGTCGTCGGCATGGCCGGCGTGCTCGACAGTTCGCGCTTCCGTTATTTCCTGGCCGAGGAATTCAAGGTCTCGGTCGAGGACGTCACTGCCTTCGTGCTCGGCGGCCACGGCGATTCCATGGTGCCGATGATCCGCTATTCGACGGTTGCCGGCATCCCGCTGCCCGACCTCATCAAGATGGGCTGGACCTCGAGGGAGCGGCTCGACCAGATCGTGCAGCGCACCCGCGACGGCGGCGCCGAGATCGTCGGCCTGCTCAAGACCGGCTCTGCCTTTTATGCGCCGGCAGCTTCGGCCATTGCCATGGCCGAAGCCTATCTCAAGGACAAGAAGCGGGTGCTGCCCTGTGCTGCCTATCTCTCCGGCCAATATGGCGTCAAGAACACCTATGTCGGCGTTCCCGTGGTGATCGGCGCCGGCGGCGTCGAGCGGATCATCGAGATCGAGCTCGCGAAGAACGAGCAGAAGATGTTCGACAATTCGGTCGCGGCGGTGCAGGGCCTGTGCGACGCCTGCGTCAAGATCGCTCCGCATCTCGCGGCCAAGTAAGCCGGTAACCAAGCCCGCCAAGCAAGCTGGAGACATAGCGCATGAACATCCATGAGTATCAGGGCAAGGCGCTGCTGAAAGGCTTTGGCGCACCCGTGGCCGAGGGCGTGCCGGTGTTCAAGGCGAGCGAGGCGGAAGCTGCCGCCAAGGCGCTGCCCGGCCCACTCTATGTGGTCAAGAGCCAGATCCATGCCGGCGGCCGCGGCAAGGGCAAGTTCAAGGATCTCGGGCCCGATGCCAAGGGCGGTGTCAGGCTGGCGAAGTCGGTGGCCGAGGTCGTCGCCAACGCCAAGGAGATGCTCGGCCATACGCTGGTCACCAAGCAGACCGGCCCGGCCGGCAAGCAGGTCAACCGGCTCTATATCGAGGACGGCGCCGACATCGAGCGCGAGCTCTATCTGTCGATCCTGGTCGACCGCTCGGTCGGGCGCGTCGCCTTCGTCGTCTCGACCGAGGGCGGCATGGACATCGAGGCGGTCGCCCACGACACGCCGGAAAAGATCATTACCGTCGCCATCGACCCGGAAAAGGGCGTGACGGCCGACGATGTGAAGAAGCTCAACGCCGCACTGAGACTCGACGGCGACGCCGCCAAGGATGGCGCGACGCTGTTTCCGATCCTCTACAAGGCGTTTGTCGAGAAGGACATGAGCCTGCTCGAGGTCAACCCTTTGATCGTCATGAAGAACGGCCGGCTGCGCGTGCTCGACGCAAAAGTGTCGTTCGACAACAATGCGCTGTTCCGTCACCCGGACGTGCTCGAATTGCGCGACACCACCGAAGAGGACGAGAAAGAGATCGAGGCGTCGAAATACGACCTCGCCTATGTCGCGCTCGACGGCAATATCGGCTGCATGGTCAACGGCGCCGGCCTTGCCATGGCAACGATGGACATCATCAAGCTCTATGGCGCCGAGCCCGCCAATTTCCTCGACGTCGGCGGCGGTGCGTCGAAAGAAAAGGTGACGGCGGCGTTCAAGATCATCACCAAGGATCCGGCGGTCAAAGGCATCCTGATCAACATCTTCGGCGGTATCATGAAGTGCGACATCATCGCCGAGGGCGTCATCGCAGCAGTCAAGGAGGTCGGCCTGCAAGTGCCGCTGGTGGTGCGGCTGGAAGGCACCAATGCCGAGCTCGGCAAGAAGATCATCAACGACAGCGGGCTGAACGTGGTGTCGGCCGATGACCTCGATGACGCAGCCAAGAAGATTGTCGCGGCGGTGAAGGGCGACTGATGCATCGGTTGCTGGCCATAGCGCTCTGCGGCATGGCTTTTTGGGCCAGCGCTGCTGCGGCCGCGGATAGTTCGAAGTCGCCCGCCTGGATCGGCAAGAGGGTCAATCTCTTCATGAACTTATGTCCGGCAACGGCGCCCAGCTTCGGCCGGTTCAACGCGGTTGCCCGGCAAAGCGGGTTCAAGGCCGGATCCGACGGGCTGCAAGTCTACAAGGCTACGGAAATCGTTGCCTCAATCAAGAGTTCGAACGGTCGCTGCGACTGCCTGGTCTCCTTCGGCACCAACGATCCGAAGCTGGCCGCCAACATGATCCTGAAAAGGCTTCTGACCAAATATGGCAGCAGTTTCCAAGCCGATGATGACCCCAAGTCCCTTGGTGAATTGAGAACATCTAACGGCAATTTATCGGTGCAGATCGTGACGATCCGGCGCGCCGGGGGCCGATGGATCGGTGCTGTCGTTCACGGAAACCAAAAATGCCCAGCTTGAAAACAGAACTTCAGGGTCAAGGTCGATAGGTGATGCCTCCGCACAAGATAAACCTCGTCGAGGCGGCGGATCAGAAGATCAAGAAGGTCTTCGATCCGCATATCGCCGGCGACGTGAACGACAGCCAGGTCAAGATCGCCAAGTTCGGCGACGTCTTCGACTGGCACGCGCATGACAATGAGGACGAGGCGTTCCTGGTGCTGCGCGGGCGCATCGCCATCGATTTCCGCGACGGCACGGTGGAGCTTTCCAGCGGCGAGTTCATTGTCGTGCCGCGCGCCGTCGAGCACCGGCCGCGCTCGCTAAGCGAGGAGCCGGTGGTGCTGATGTTCGAGCCGGCAACGACGCTCAACACCGGCAATGCCAAAAGCGACCTTACCGTCGCCGAGCTGAAGCGGTTGTGACCATGAGCGCGCGGCCTTCCCCGATCAACGGTTTTTGAAAAGGACCACCATGTCCATTCTCGTCGATAAGAACACCAAGGTGCTGGTGCAGGGCCTGACCGGCAAGACCGGCACGTTCCACACTGAACAGGCGCTGGCCTATCACGGCACGAAAATGGTCGGCGGCATCCACCCCAAGAAGGGCGGCGAAACCTGGACCGGCGCCAAGGGCGAGGCACTGCCGATCTTCGCCACCGTAGCCGAAGGCAAGGCCAGGACCGGCGCCAACGCTTCGGTCGTCTACGTGCCGCCGGCGGGTGCTGCCGAAGCGATCCTGGAAGCGATCGAGGCCGAGATCCCGCTGATCGTCTGCATCACCGAGGGCATACCGGTGATGGACATGATCAAGGTCAAGGCGAGGCTCGACCGTTCGACGTCGCGGCTGATCGGGCCGAACTGCCCCGGCGTGCTGACCCCCGACGAATGCAAGATAGGCATCATGCCCGGCAACATCTTCCGCAAGGGCTCGGTCGGCGTTGTTTCCCGCTCGGGAACGCTTACCTATGAGGCGGTGTTCCAGACCACCAATGTCGGCCTCGGCCAGACCACCGCCGTCGGCATCGGCGGCGATCCGGTCAAAGGCACCGAGTTCATCGACGTGCTGGAGATGTTCCTCGCCGACGACGAGACCAAGTCGATCATCATGATCGGTGAAATCGGCGGTTCGGCCGAGGAAGACGCCGCGCAGTTCCTCAAGGACGAGGCAAAGCGCGGCCGCAGCAAGCCGATGGCCGGCTTCATCGCCGGGCGCACCGCGCCGGCGGGCCGCACCATGGGCCATGCGGGCGCGGTCATCTCCGGCGGCAAGGGCGGCGCGGAAGACAAGATCGCGGCGATGGAATCGGCCGGCATCAAGGTTTCGCCATCGCCGGCCCGGCTGGGTACGACGCTGGTCGAGGCGATCAAGGGAATAGGGGAGTAAGGGAGTACGGGAATAGGGGAGTAAGGAACAAGACGAGGGCATTTGCCCTACTCCCTTACTCCCCTATTCCCTTACTCCCCTCCAACAAAGGAGACGAAGCAAAGGCTTCGACAGTGACATGGCAAGACAAGATCAGGCCAACGACCAGTTTTCGCTTACCTCTTTCCTCTATGGCGGCAATGCAGATTACATCGACGCGCTCTATGCCGCCTATGAGGACGATCCCGCGTCGGTCGATCCCGAATGGCAGGACTTCTTCGCGGCGCTGAAGGACGACGCCGGCGACGTACGCAGGAATGCCAAGGGCGCGTCATGGGCCAAGCCCTCCTGGCCGATGCAGGCTAATGGCGAGCTTGTCTCGGCGCTGGACGGCAATTGGGGCCTCATCGAAAAGCACATCGAAAAGAAGGTCAAGGACAGGGCAGCCGGCAACGGCGCAGCCCTTTCCGACGCCGACGTGCATCAGGCGACGCGCGATTCCGTCCGCGCCATCATGATGATCCGCGCCTTCCGCATGCGCGGCCACCTGCACGCCAATCTCGATCCGCTTGGCATTGCCAAGCCGCTCGAGGATTATAACGAGCTGTCGCCGGAGAATTACGGCTTCACCGAAGCCGACTACGACCGGCCGATCTTCCTCGACAATGTGCTCGGGCTGGAATTCGGCACCATCCGGCAGATGCTCGACATCCTGACCCGGACCTATTGCTCGACGCTCGGTGTCGAATTCATGCATATTTCCGATCCCGAGGAGAAGGCCTGGATCCAGGCGCGCATCGAGGGCACCGACAAGGAGATCTCCTTCACCGCCGCCGGCAAGAAGGCGATCCTGCAGAAGCTGGTCGAGGCGGAAGGCTTCGAGCAATTCATCGACGTCAAGTACAAGGGCACCAAGCGCTTCGGCCTCGATGGCGGCGAGTCGCTGATCCCGGCGCTGGAGCAGATCATCAAGCGCGGCGGCCAGCTCGGCATGAAGGAGATCGTGCTCGGCATGGCGCATCGCGGCCGGCTGAACGTGCTGTCGCAGGTGATGGCCAAGCCGCACCGCGCCATTTTCCACGAGTTCAAGGGCGGCTCGGCCGCGCCCGACGAGGTCGAGGGCTCGGGCGACGTGAAGTACCATCTCGGTGCCTCGTCGGATCGCGAGTTCGACGGCAACAAGGTGCATCTGTCGCTGACCGCCAATCCTTCGCATCTGGAAATCGTCGACCCGGTGGTGATGGGCAAGGCGCGCGCCAAGCAGGACTATCTGTTCGGCCGCAGCCGCGAGGAGATCGTGCCGCTGGAAGAGCGCGCCAAGGTGCTGCCGCTGCTGTTGCATGGCGATGCCGCTTTTGCCGGCCAGGGCGTGATTGCCGAAATCCTCGGCCTGTCGGGCCTGCGCGGTCACCGCGTCGCCGGCACGCTGCATTTCATCATCAACAACCAGATCGGCTTCACCACCAACCCGCGCTTCTCGCGCTCGTCGCCTTATCCGTCGGATGTGGCCAAGATGATCGAGGCGCCGATCTTCCACGTCAACGGCGACGATCCGGAAGCGGTGGTCCATGCCACCAAGGTGGCGATCGAATTCCGCATGAAGTTCCACAAGCCGGTGGTGGTGGACATGTTCTGCTATCGCCGCTTCGGCCATAATGAGGGCGACGAGCCGGCCTTCACCCAGCCGATCATGTATCGCAAGATCCGCAACCAGAAGACGACCATGCAGATCTATGCCGACCGGCTGATCGCGGAAGGCCACATCACCCAGGCCGAGCTCGAAAAGGTGAAGGCCGATTGGCGGGCGCATCTCGAGCAGGAATTCGAGGTCGGCCAGCACTACAAGCCGAACAAGGCGGATTGGCTGGATGGCGCCTGGTCCGGCCTGCGCTCGGCCGACAACCAGGACGAACAGCGGCGCGGCAAGACCGCGGTGCCGGTCAAGACGCTGAAGGAGATCGGCAAGAAGCTAACCGAGGTGCCGAAGGATTTCGAGGCGCACAGGACGATCATCCGCTTCCTC
Source organism: Mesorhizobium sp. M0808 (assembly GCF_040320025.1). Lineage (NCBI taxonomy): Bacteria > Pseudomonadati > Pseudomonadota > Alphaproteobacteria > Hyphomicrobiales > Phyllobacteriaceae > Mesorhizobium > Mesorhizobium sp. M0808. Next base: position 130,365 of record NZ_JAMYOX010000005.1, on the reverse strand, counting down.
GACAACCGCCGCCAGGCGATCGAGTCGGGCGAAGGCATCGACTGGTCTACGGCCGAGGCGCTGGCCTTCGGCGCCATCCTGCTCGACGGCAATCCGATCCGGCTGTCCGGCCAGGATTCGGAGCGCGGCACGTTCTCGCAACGCCATTCCGTGCTCTACGACCAGCGCGACGAGACACGCTACATACCGCTTAACAATCTGTCGGCGGCGCAGGCCGGCTTCGAGGTCATCAACTCGATGCTGTCGGAAGAGGCCGTGCTCGGCTTCGAATATGGCTACTCGCTGGCCGAGCCGAAGGCGCTGACGCTGTGGGAAGCGCAGTTCGGCGACTTCGCCAACGGCGCCCAGGTGGTCTTCGACCAGTTCATCTCGTCGGGCGAGCGCAAATGGCTCAGAATGTCGGGCCTCGTCTGCCTGCTGCCGCACGGCTATGAAGGCCAGGGGCCGGAGCATTCGTCGGCCCGGCTCGAGCGCTTCCTTCAGCTTTGCGCCGAAGACAATATGCAGGTCGCCAACGTCACGACGCCAGCCAACTATTTCCACATACTGCGCCGGCAGTTGAAGCGGGACTTCCGCAAGCCGCTGATCCTGATGACGCCGAAGTCGCTGCTGCGCCATAAGCGGGCGGTATCGACGCTGCCGGAGATGTCGGGCGAAAGCGCCTTTCACCGGCTGCTGTGGGACGATGCCCAGCTGCTGTCGGGCCAGGCCATCAAGCTCACCAAGGATTCGAAGATCCGCCGTGTCGTGCTCTGTTCGGGCAAGGTCTATTACGACCTCTACGAGGAGCGCGAGAAGCGCGGCATCAACGACATCTATTTGCTGCGCGTCGAGCAGCTCTATCCGTTCCCGGCCAAGGCGCTGATCACCGAACTGTCGCGCTTCCGCAATGCCGAGATGGTGTGGTGCCAGGAGGAGCCCAAGAACATGGGCGCCTGGTCGTTCATCGATCCGTATCTCGAATGGGTGCTGGCGCATATCGACGCCAAGCATCAGCGGGTGCGCTATACCGGCCGGCCGGCGGCCGCCTCGCCGGCGACCGGATTGATGTCGAAGCATCTCGCCCAGCTTGCCGCCTTGCTCGACGACGCGCTTGGTGAATAGAACAGAACCGAAAGAAACGGACAGGCACAATGGCAACCGAAATCCGCGTCCCGACACTTGGTGAATCCGTCACCGAGGCGACCATCGGCAAATGGTTCAAGAAGGTCGGCGACGCGATCGCCGCCGATGAGCCGCTGGTCGAGCTCGAAACCGACAAGGTGACGGTGGAAGTGCCGGCCGCCGCCGCGGGCACGCTCGCCGAGATCGCCGTCAAGGAAGGCGAGACGGTCGGCGTCGGCGCACTGCTCGGCACGATTTCGGCAGGCGCCGGCGCGGCAGCCAATGCCGCCGCTCCGGCAACGAAGCAGGAGGCGGTGTCGCAGGCCTCGGCTCCGACTGCGGCCTCGAGCGTCAGGCAGGCCGCTGCCGAGACGGCCAAGATCGCCGGCGACGCCGGCGCGATCGAGACGCGCACCATGCCGCCGGCGCCGTCGGCGGCAAAGCTGCTGGCCGAGCACAATCTCGCAGTCGACCAGGTGTCGGGCTCGGGCAAGCGCGGCCAGGTGCTGAAAGGCGACGTGCTCGACCTTATCGCCAGGGGCGCGCCGTCGCAGCCGGCCGAAATGCCGAAGGCAGCGCCTGTACCGGCACCCGTTGCCGCGCGCGCGCCGTCCCCGGCCGACGATGCGTCGCGCGAGGAGCGCGTGCGCATGACCAAGCTGCGCCAGACCATCGCGCGCCGCCTCAAGGAAGCGCAATCGACCGCCGCCATGCTGACCACCTTCAACGAGGTCGACATGAGCGCGGTGATGGCGCTGAGGAGCAAATACAAGGACGTGTTCGAGAAGAAGCACGGCGTGAAGCTCGGCTTCATGGGCTTCTTCACCAAGGCGGTCACCCATGCGCTGAAGGAGATCCCGTCGGTCAATGCCGAGATCGACGGCACCGATATCATCTTCAAGAACTACGCTCATATCGGCGTTGCCGTCGGTACAGAGAAAGGCCTTGTCGTGCCGGTTGTGCGCAATGCCGACCAGATGTCGATCGCCGAAATCGAGAAGGACATCGGCAGGCTGGGGCTTGCGGCGCGCGACGGCAAGCTGTCGGTTGCGGATATGCAAGGCGGCACGTTTACGATTTCCAACGGTGGCGTTTACGGGTCGCTGATGTCGACGCCGATCCTCAATGCGCCGCAGTCCGGCATTCTGGGTATGCACAAGATCCAGGAGCGGCCGGTGGTGGTCGGCGGCCAGATCGTCATCCGGCCGATGATGTATCTGGCGCTGTCCTACGACCACCGCATCGTCGACGGCAAGGAAGCGGTGACGTTTCTGGTGCGGGTCAAGGAAAGCCTGGAGGATCCTGAGCGGCTGGTGCTCGACCTCTAGGGGCGGCCGACGTGAGCCGGAGCATGGATCTGCGCCGCCGGATGAGTTCGTCTCGTTTCCGGTCCGGTTTGTTTGTCACAATCTGCGCACTCGGCGTGCAGACGGTCTCCGCGGCCCTCGCCGCCTGCCCGCTCGAGCTCGCCGTCTATGGCGATCCTGAAAACGCCGCCGAGATCGATTTCAGGCCGACCGGCGAGTCGGCCGCCGTCACCAACAGCTTCAAGATGGTGCTCGACAAGGGCGTCGTGCTCGACGGCATCGTCATGTGGACCGAGGGCGCGGCGCGGCCGCATGGCTCGCTGATGTACAAATGCCCGGCCGGCGACGTCACCGGCGACGAGCTCGCCGCCTGCACCGTGTGGGAGGGCGTCATCTACACTGCCGACGACCAGGGCAATATCGCGTTGCTGCCGGGCGAAGGAAAGGATGCGCCGAAGAAGCTGATCTTGCCTGACTTGGGAGCGTCGTTGCAGATGTCGGCCGCCTATGGCGCCAACGGCTTTTCCCAGGTGCCCTGGGACGTCTTTGCCCTGAAGGGATGTCAGGAATGAGCGCGAGCGGAAAGATCCTGCTGGTGACCGGCGGCAGCCGCGGCATTGGCGCCGCTACATGCAGGCTTGCCGCCAAGGCCGGCTATCGCATTGCGGTCAATTACGCGTCGAATGCAAAAGCCGCCGAAACGGTGGTCGCCGACATCGAGGCTGCTGGCGGAGAAGCCTTCACAGTCAAGGCCGATGTCGGCAGCGAGACGGACGTATTGGCCATGTTCGAGGCTGTCGATGGCCGTTTCGGTCGACTCGACGCGCTCGTCAACAATGCCGGCGTGGTCGACCAGAGCGCGCGCGTCGACGAGCTTAGCGCTGCAAGGCTGGAGCGCATGATGCGCATCAATGTGATCGCGCCGATGCTTTGCGCCCGCGAGGCGGTGAAGCGGATGTCGACCAGGCATGGCGGCAAGGGCGGCGCCATCGCCAATGTTTCTTCGATCGCGGCAAGGCTTGGCGGGCCGGGTCAATATGTCGACTATGCCGCCTCGAAGGGCGCGGTCGATTCCTTCACCATCGGGCTTGCCCGCGAAGTGGCCGGCGAAGGCATTCGTGTCAACGCGGTCAGCCCGGGCATCATCGACACCGAAATTCATGCCTCCGGCGGGCAGCCGGATCGCGTCGAGAGAATGCGCAAGGTGGTGCCCATGCAGCGCGTCGGCACCGCCGAGGAAGTCGCAGCCGCAATTCTCTGGCTGCTGTCGGACGAGGCGTCCTACACAACAGGCGCCAATCTGGAAATCGGCGGCGGCCGCTAAAGCAAAAGGGACAGTATCATGGCCTATGACGTCGTTATCATCGGATCGGGACCAGGCGGCTACGTCTGCGCCATCAAGGCGGCGCAGCTCGGTCTGAAGACGGCGGTAGTCGAAAAGAACCCGACCTTCGGCGGTACCTGCCTCAACATCGGCTGCATCCCGTCAAAGGCGCTGCTGCATGCGTCCGAGATGTTTGCCGAGGCCGGCCATTCCTTCGACGCGCTCGGCGTCGAGATCGGCGCGCCCAAGCTCAATCTTGGGAAGATGATGGCACACAAGGATGCGACGGTGACGGCCAATGTCAATGGCGTCGCCTTCCTGTTCAAGAAGAACAAGATCGACAGTTTTCGTGGCACCGGCAAGGTGGTTGCGGCCGGCAAGGTGTCGGTGACCTCCGATGACGGCAAGGTCGAGGAGATCGAGACCAAGAACATCGTCATCGCCACCGGCTCCGACGTTGCCGGCATTCCCGGCGTCAAGGTCGATTTCGACGAGAAGGTGATCATATCGTCGACCGGCGCGCTGTCGCTGGACAAGGTGCCGGGCCATCTGGTGGTGGTCGGCGGCGGTGTCATCGGTCTGGAACTCGGCTCGGTATGGGCGCGGCTCGGCGCCAAAGTCACCGTGGTTGAGTTCCTTGACACCATCCTGGGCGGCATGGATGGCGAGGTCTCCAAGCAATTCCAGCGCCTGCTGTCGAAGCAGGGCTTTGAATTCAGGCTGGGCGCCAAGGTGACCGGCGTCGCCAAGGCCAAGAAGGGGGCGACGGTCACCTTCGAGCCGGTCAAAGGCGGTGCGGCCGAGACGATCGAGGCGGACGCGGTGCTGATTTCGACGGGACGACGGGCCTATTCGGACGCTCTCGGGCTGAAGGAGACCGGCGTCGACGTCGATGAGCGCGGCCGGGTCAAGACCGACGGCCATCTCAGGACCAACGTGCCTGGCATCTATGCCATCGGCGATGTCATCGCCGGGCCGATGCTTGCACACAAGGCTGAGGACGAGGGCGTGGCGGTGGCCGAAACCATCGCCGGGCAGGCCGGTCATGTGAACTATGACGTGATTCCGAGCGTCGTCTACACCACGCCGGAAATCGCCTCGATCGGCAAGACCGAAGAAGAATTGAAAAAGGCCGGCGTCGACTACAAGGCCGGAAAATTCCCGTTCAGCGCCAATGGCCGCGCGCGCGCCATGCTGCACACCGACGGCTTTGTGAAAATCCTGGCCGACAAGGCCAGCGACCGTGTGCTCGGCGTCCACATCGTCGGCTTCGGCGCCGGCGAGATGATCCACGAGGCGGCGGTGCTGATGGAGTTCGGCGGCTCGTCGGAAGACCTTGCCCGCACCTGCCACGCCCATCCGACAATGTCGGAAGCGGTGAAGGAGGCGGCACTGGCGACGTTCTTCAAGCCGATCCATATCTGAGCGGTTGAATCGCAGGCGACGGTGGCGATTGGCGAAAGCGGGCTGGTAGCCAATCTCCCCCAAGTGGGGGAGATGTCCGGCAGGACAGAGAGGGGCGCGAAGGATCACCACAGACGGCTTCCATTCTGAACGCAGATGGATTCCAGGGTCTCCGCGATGTCGCTTCGCTCCTGCTCCGCGCTGGATGACGAAGATGAAGTTAGCCCATGGCTAATCGCAGCTCAGAGCATCGACTGCTGCTCCCAAAAACGAAACGGCCCGCCTTTCAGCGGGCCGTTCATATATTAAATCAGCAGTCTGATCACTGAGCCGGCGCCGGCGCTGGTGCTGGTGCTGGTGCCGGGGCTGGCGCAGGGGCCGGAGCGGGTGCTGGCTCTGCCGGAGCGGGAGCCGGAGCGGGCGTTGCCGGAGCTGGCGCAGGAGCCGGTTCGGCTGGCTTCATCGGCTCGGCAGGTGCTGGGGCCGGAGCCGGTGTGCTGGCTGCGGGCGGTTCGGCAGGCGCAGGTGCCTCGCTACGTCTTCCAAAAACATAATAGGCGACAATTGCCAGGATAACGACGACCAGTGCAATCAGCCAGCCGCTGCCGCCGCCGCGTGGCCGTGCGGTACCCGGTGAGGTGAATGGGTCGTTCGGATTGGGTGTGTTCGCCATAAAAGTGTCCTCCGTGGATGAAAAACATCAAGTAATAGCCATCAACGTACAATCGTTGAATCGGTTTCACATTAGGCGTTGAAAACGCCGAAAACAGGGCAATTCTGATCTGGAATCGCTCGCAGGCATGCATTTCCACCGCAAAATGGGTTCGATCGAGCCAAACCGAACCTTTTTCGGTTTCTTGGCACGAAGCGCGGCTGGTCCGCCGTCGCGCCACGAGTAAGGGCTGGTCCCGCCTCGGCAATGATTCGGTGTGCAACTCCGCCGTGTCGTTCAGTTGACGGCGGTCACCGTATAGCCGGTCTTGCGGAAACCCTCGACCAAGCCTTGCGCTCCGGGAAGGTGCATGGCGCCGACCGCCATGAAGACATTGCCGTGGGCGAGGATCGGCGCTGCACGATCGACCATCACCTTGTTGCGGCTGGTGATCATGGTCTGCTCGAATTCGGCGTAACCCGATTGGTCGTCGACCTGTTCGGGGATGACGGCCCGAAACAGCGGTACATACATGCCAGTGTCGCCACGCCGGTAAAGCACGATCATGGTTTCGTTGACGTCGTTCACCTTGTCGCCAAGCTTCAGCGTATCGACCAGCCCCTTCAGGTGAAAGGCGATCGGCAGCGAAGCCATGGCGCGCAGCTGGTCGGCGATTGTCTCCAGCCCCTCGACCGATTTGCCCGAAGCCTCGGCCTCCTTGGCAAGCTTGACGTCGAGCACCGGCGCACCGCCAGCCTGGCGGGCGACTTCGCATACAGGTAGCGCCACCATCGCCGACAGCAACCAAGGTTTCATCTTGGCGACGGTCGCTGGCGGGATGCCACGCGCATCGAGCGCCTTGTTGACCACCGCCGCATCCTCCGGCGACAGCAGCGACGAAAGCGTCGTCTTGTCGGTGAACATCATCAGATCCGGCTCTTTCAGCAGTGCTGCCATCATCTTCTGCTTGTCGAGCACTTCGGTGGTCTCGATGATGACGGTGCCAGCCGCATCGAATGCCTTCTGCGCGGCGGGTGGCAGCGTGGTGACGCGCGGGTCGGTAACGTGCATGGTGCCGAACAGGAAGGACGGTTTTTCGCCCGATTTTTCGAGCTTCCACAGCAGGCCCTTGCCGTTCGGCGTCGCTGCCGCGTCTGCCTCGATCTTGCGGTAGGCAGCCGGGTCGTCCTTTTGCAGCGCGCTCAGCATATCGCTACCGCCGCAGGCCGAAGTCTCGGCGCGTGCCTTGCCCGCGGCGAGCAGCGCGACGATGAGGAAAGAGAGGAAAAACAGGGCGTTGAGCGCGACGAGCAGCTTCAGCGACATATGGGTCGCGCGGTCGGCGATGGCGATGAGGCGTTTCATGCTGCGCTTCTAGGCGCAAAAAGCGGCAAAACGGTTAACCGGCGCATCAAAATTGTTGCGAGATGGCCACCGACACATGCATCGATCACGCACGAGGATGAGCTGCTTCGTAAATCTCGAGCAGCCTGGCGGTGTCGACGCCGGTGTATATCTGGGTTGTCGACAGGCTGGCGTGGCCGAGCAACTCCTGGATGGTGCGCAGGTCGCCGCCGCGCCCTAGCAGATGCGTGGCGAAGGAATGGCGCAGCGCATGCGGCGTCGCCGTGTCGGGCAGGTTGAGCGCCGAGCGCAGCTTGGCCATGTCGCGCTGGACGATTGCCGGGTTGAGCGGGCCGCCGCGGGCACCGCGAAACAGCAGGCCCTTGGGATCGAGATGCCAGGGACACAAGCGGCGGTATTCGGCAATCGCCCGCAGTGCCACCGGCAGCACCGGCACCAGCCGGGTCTTGCCACCCTTGCCGGTGACGCGCAGCACGGTATCACCAGGTGAGGAAAGATCGGCGCCCGACAGGCCGAGCGCCTCGGAGATCCGCAAGCCGGACCCATAGAGCAGGGTCAGCACGGCGGCGTTGCGCGCGGCAATCCACGGCTCCTCCGCCAGTTGGCCTTCCACCGAGACGACGTGTTTTGCATCGCTTGCGGTCAGCGGCTTGGGCAGCGATTTCGGCTGCCGCGGCGCGCGCAAGGCTGTCGCACCTGCCGCATTGGCGAGGCCGCGCCGTTCCAGGAAACGCAGCAGCGAGCGGATGCCGGCCAGCCCGCGCCCGAGCGTGCGGGCGCCGGCGCCCTCGGCACGGCGGGCAGCGAGAAAGCCGCGCAGATCGGCGGGGCGCAGATCGGCGATGTCGGAAATGCCGGGCGAGCCGCCGCAATGGCCGGTCAGGAAATGCAGGAACTGGCGCGTGTCGCGCTCATAGGCCTCGACGGTTTCGGGCGATAGCCGGCGTTCGCGCGCCAGCATCTTCAGCCAGGCCTCGCGCGCCGCCTGCAGGTCGGGTTTTGCCGGTATGAGGAATTCCTGCATTGCACTCTTCCAGTTCCCCGCCATCTTCCGGCACGCGGGTTAGGAAGCGGTGAAGAGCGGCGTCATTGAAATGACGACGGGCTGGGGTTAGAGCAAGGCAAAGGATTTTCCGCAGATGATCAAGCCGCAAAACCCCGTCCAGATGGCCGTGATCGGTGCCGCGCATGGCATCAAGGGCGAATTGCGCGTCAAGAGCTTTACCGGCGACCCGCTGGCGCTGGCCGATTACGGTCCGCTCTACGCCAGGGATGGCCGCGCCTTCCAGATCGTCGACATCAGGCCCGCCAACACCGTGGTGGTGGTGCGGTTCAAAGGCGTCAACGACCGCAATGCCGCCGAGGCGCTGGCCGGCACCGAATTGTTCGTCGACCGTTCGGTGTTGCCCGATGAGGGCGAAGAGGATGAATTCTACCATGCCGACCTCGTCGGACTGGAGGTCAAGGATGACATCGGTGCCATCATCGGCAAGGTCGTCGCCGTGCATAATTTCGGCGGCGGCGACATTCTCGACGTGACGCTGGCGGGGCGCAAAGGCGTGCTCATCCCGTTCACGCAGGCCGCTGTTCCGGAAGTGTCGATCGCCGGCGGCTTTGTCCGCGTTGATCCAGCCGCCGCAGGGTTGGTCGAGGACGAGGACGGCGAGCCTCCCGCTGACGACGGTTTCGACCCCAAGGGCAGGCCGCGCGGGCCTAGGGACGCCGGAGGCAACCGGTGAGTTTTTCGGCTTCGGTGCTGACGCTCTATCCCGAGATGTTTCCCGGCGCGCTTGGCCTGTCGCTGGCCGGCCGCGCGCTCGAGACCGGCATTTGGTCGCTCGAAACGATCCAGATCCGCGACTTTGCCAGCGATCGTCACCGTACCGTCGATGACACGCCGGCCGGCGGCGGCGCCGGCATGGTGATGCGGGCAGACGTGCTGGCCAGCGCCATCGACCATGCCTCGCCGGCAGCCGATCCACGTCCGCGCCTGCTGATGAGCCCGCGCGGCAAGCCGCTGACGCAGGCACGGGTGCGCGAGCTCGCCGGCGGGCCGGGTGCGGTGATCGTCTGCGGCCGCTTCGAAGGCGTCGACCAGCGGGTCATTGAATCGCGCGGCCTCGAGGAAGTTTCGATCGGCGACTTCATCCTGTCCGGCGGCGAGCCGGCGGCACTCGTGCTGCTCGACGCCGTGGTGCGCCTGCTGCCCGGCGTCATGGGCAATGCGGTATCGGGCGAGGAAGAGAGCTTTGAAAACGGCCTGCTCGAACATCCGCATTATACGCGGCCGCAGGAGTTCGAGGGCCGGCCGATTCCCGAAGTGCTGATTTCGGGCAATCACAGGAAGATCGCGGCTTGGCGGCGGGCCGAAGCGGAGAGGCTGACGAAGGAGCGACGGCCGGATCTTCAGCCGCTCAGCCCTTGTCGAAATAGTAGAAAGCCAGGAACAGGCCGACGGCGATGACGAAGCCGCGCACCGCGTTCTGCGGCACGCGCCTAGCGATCCAGACGCCGGCATAGCCGCCCAGCGCGCCACCCGGGATCATGATGATCGCCTGCAGCCAGGCAATGACGCCGCCCGAGACGAAGACGAGGATGGCAACCGCAGCGATGACCACGGCCAGCATGTTCTTCAGTGCGTTCAGCCGGTGATAGTCGCCGGACTGGGTGAGACCGAGCGTCGCCAGCATCATGACGCCCATGCCGGCGCCGAAGAAGCCGCCATAGGCGGCGGTGGCGAACTGCGCCAGCGACCCGACCAGAGAACCCACCGCGGCCTCATGCTCCGGCTTGGGCGCCGGCTTCAGCCATGGCCCGGCAGCAAACAATGCGGTTGCCGCCAGCAGCAGCCACGGCACCAAGGCGCGGAAGGACGGGTTGTCGAGCCCTAGAAGGATGAGCGCGCCAGACAGCGCACCGAGAGCCGAAATGAGGCTGAGCAGCAGTGCGCCGCGCCAGAAATGCTTGATGTCGTGCCAATAGGCGAGCGTCGAGGTGATGTAGCCGGGGAACTGCGTCACCGACGATGTCGCATTGGCGACGATCGGCGGCAGGCCGGCCAGGGTCATGGCGCCAAAGGTTATGAACGTGCCGCCGCCGGCAACGGCATTGACCGCGCCTGATAGAAAGCCGGCGAGAAAGAGCAGGACCGCGTCCAAGATTGGCATGAGGGGTGTCGTCGCTGGAGGAAAATGCTTATCTTCCGGCTTAGGAAGCTTGACGCGCGGGCGCAACCCCCTGGACCACAAGCGATCACGGGATTGCCACAGCGGGCGCCAGCCCAAGAAGCAGCGCAAAAAAGAAACGGCCCAAAAAAGAAACGGCGAAGACGTGACAAAGCGCCGAAATAGCTGTATGTGCGCGCCGAACCGGAAGAAAAATCTGCCAAGAGCGATCTTCTGGCCCGTCAACAATGACGGTGTAGTCGCCCCTGCCCGATGTTCTCGAACAGACGTTCTCGAACGAAGGGCATAGCCGAGCGGTCGATGCGACTGCAAGGCGAGTGTCGGGCGCTCTGACTGTCGGAAGAACAAGAAGTGGATTTTTGAGATGGACATCCTCCGTCAGCTCGAGGCCGAGCAGGCCGCCAAGATCGAAGCCAAGCGCAAGCTCCCCGAATTCCAGCCCGGCGATACCGTGCGCGTCCAGGTCCGTGTGACCGAAGGCACCCGCACCCGCGTCCAGGCCTATGAGGGCGTCGTCATCGCCCGCGCCGGCGCCGGCTTCCAGGAAAACTTCACCGTCCGCAAGATCTCCTACGGCGAAGGCGTGGAGCGGGTGTTCCCGGTCTATTCGCCGATGGTCGAGGGCGTCGAGATCGTGCGCCGCGGCAAGGTGCGTCGCGCCAAGCTGTACTATTTGCGAGACCGTCGCGGCAAATCGGCCCGCATTTCGGAAAACACCGGCGTGCGCGCCCGCAAGCTCAACGACGAAGAGCGCGATGCGCTGAACGCCGAGAAGGCGCGCATCGAGGCCGAGAAAGTGGCCGCCGCCCAGGCGCTGGCCGCCGAGAAGGCCGCGCAGGACGCCGCCGAGAAGAAGGCCGCCGACGAGGCCGCCAAGGCCGCGGAAGCAACTGCCGCCGAATAAGGCGTCTTCAAAACTCATGGTTTTGGAAAGGCGGCTTCGGCCGCCTTTTTATTTCACGAGGTGGATTCGATTTTGCCGGTCCGCAATCGATACGGATCGTTCTGTAATTGCCGCCGTTGAAAGCATTGGAATTCATTTTCGTGCCGAGCGGCGCATCAGAGCGGCTTGCAAGGCGCCTGCGGAAAGCTAAAGTCGGCGCCGGATTTCCTGCATGCCTCGGTCGATCGAGGCGGTTCAGTTCCTGGGGAGCATAGTCATGATCAATTCGAAACTGCTGCTGGCCGGCCTGCTGGCTTGCCTTCTCGTGCCGGTCGCGGCTCTGGCGCAGGCGCTGCCCGACCTCGGCGGCAAGAAGGTGGTGGTGGTGACCGAAAACGCCTATCCGCCGCTGCAGTTCATCGATGCCAAGACCGGCAAGCAGATCGGTTGGGAATATGACGCGATGAACGAGATCGCCAAACGGCTGAATTTCAAGGTCGAGTACCAGAATACCTCTTGGGACGCGATGATCCAGGCGGTTTCCGACAATCAGTACAACATCGGCATGACCGGCATCACCATCAAGGACGACCGCAAGCAGAAGGTCGATTTCTCCGATCCGTATATGCGCTCGGAACAGTTCATGCTGGTGCGCGGCGACGAGAAGCGCTTCACCGATGCAAAGACGTTCGCCGCCTTCAAGGACGGGCTGATCGGCGCGCAGGCCGGCACCACGCCCTTCTACACCGCCGTCTACAGCGTGCTCGACGGCAACGAGCAGAACCCGCGCATCAAGCTGTTCGAGACGTTCGGCGCGACGGTGCAGGCACTGAAGGCCGGCGACGTCGACGTCGTGCTCACCGACGGCACTGCCGGCAAGGGCTATGTCGATGCGTCCAATGGCGGCCTTAAGCTGATCGGCGGCCCACTCGGCACCGAGGATTTCGGCTTCATCTTCCCCAAGGGCTCCGACCTGGTGAAGCCGGTCAACGCGGCAATCGCCGCGCTCAAGGCCGACGGTACGCTCGACGCGCTCAACAAGAAGTGGTTCCTTGATTACAAGATGGGGCAGTAGGCCCGCTTGTTGCGCGCATTTCATGACGATTGTGCGCGGGAACTCGCGCTGACTCTGCGCTCGTACACCCCCCTCTGTCCTGCCGGACATCTCCCCCTCAAGGGGGGAGATCGGATTTCGCATCGGCTTTCGCCAATTTTCAGTGTTGCAGAACGGGCCGCGAGGTCAAAGCTGCCGATCTCCCCCCTGGAGGGGGAGATCGCCGGCAGGCCAGAGGGGGGTGTGACAGAACGCTGCCTTCGTGACTCTGTTATCGGTACCGCTTGATGCCGTCGGCGCCTCCCGCCTCAGCCAAATCCGACTTCCCGTGGTGGCTTGCCGTGGCCGTGGCGATCGCCTTGGCCGCCGCCATCTTCATCGCTGCCAGCGACCTCTATGCCCAGGTCTTCGCAACCGTCGCCAAGGGCATCGGCGTCACCATCTTCGTCACGGTGGTCGCCTTCGCGCTGGCTTGCGCGATCGGCCTCGGCGTCGCGCTGATGGGCCTGTCGGGCTCACGCTGGCTCAGCCAGATCGGCCGCTTCTACGTCGAGATCATCCGCGGCGTGCCGATGCTGGTGCTGTTGTTCTGGATCGCCTTTGCCGGGGCGCCGGCCTTCGTCGCGGCATGGAACGCGCTGACGGCGCCGCTGCAAAGCGCCGGCCTCTTCGGTGAGCTGCTGGTACGCGACGTGTCGTTGCTTTGGCGCGCCGTCATGGCGCTGACCATCGGCTATTCCGCCTTCATCTCGGAGGTGTTCCGCGCCGGTATCCAGGCGGTCGAGAAGGGGCAGATCGAGGCGGCCAAGGCGCTCGGGCTGACGCGCACCCAGCGCTTCCGGCTGGTCATCTTTCCGCAGGCGATCCGCACCATCCTGCCGCCGCTCGGCAATGATTTCGTCGCCATGGTCAAGGATTCCTCGCTGGTCTCGGTGCTCGGCGTCGCCGACATCACCCAGATGGGCAAGATCTACGCCGCCGGCTCGTTCCGCTTCTTCGAAACCTATTCGATCGTCGCCTATATCTATCTCATCCTGACCGTCGGCCTGTCGTTGGCCTTGCGGGCGCTGGAGAAGCGGCTCCGCCACCAGCATGGGGAATAGAAGGCAGGCGAAAACGGCGCTACCATCGAGCGGACGCGACCGGGGAGGACCCATGATCATCGACAAGGCCAATGCGGCGCTGGAAGCGGTCTATACGGCCGACACGCCTGAGACGCTCGCCAAGGCCTATGCGCAATGGGCCGCGACCTATGACGGCGAAACCGCGGCGCTCGGCTATCTCCTGCCGTTCCTGATCACCGCCTGGGTGGCGCGCCATGTGCCGGCGGGCGAAGGGCCGCTGCTCGACGCCGGTTGCGGCACCGGCCTGTCGGGGCCGTCCCTGAAGGCACTCGCGCTCGACCTGTCGCAGGACATGCTGAAAATCGCCGGCAGCCGGCAGGCCTACAGCGAGCTGAAACAGGCGATGCTCGGCGGGCCATTGCCTTGGGCGGACGGGTATTTCCGCGCCTTTTTCTCGACCGGCGTGTTCACCATCAGCCACGCACCGGCGTCGGGCCTGCATGAACTGGTACGCATCACCAGGACGGGCGGCCACGCCATCTTCACGGTTCGCGACCAGGTGTTTGAAAGCGGCGGGTTTCAAGCCGTGTTTGGCGAACTGGAGCAGGCGAAAAAATGGCAGCCGGTCGAGGAGAGCCCGTGGTTCCGCTGCTACGCAATCGCCGAGCCCGACGCGCTGGTGAAGACCTTCGTGTTCGAGGTGCTGTGAAGCGCCTGCGAAGGCAGACGCGATTGCTGAAAAGCCAAAACATTGATATGAGCAGCGCCATGGAAGAGCTTTTTGGCGATCCGGCCTATAAAGGTTTCGTGCTGCAGGACAGGAAACGCCTGCCGTCGCGATTTTCCGCGCGCGTCTGCGGGGCGCTGACCAGCCGACTTAGCTAGGGCAGACTCGCCAGGCTGTTTCGCCGGTCCGACCGGCGTCGTTTTCCCTTTTTAAATCGACGGATTTACGCAAATGAGCGCACCGCGCACCCTCTACGACAAGATTTTCGACGACCATGTTGTCGACCGCCAGGACGACGGCACCTGCCTGCTCTATATCGACCGCCATCTGGTCCACGAAGTCACCAGCCCGCAGGCTTTCGAAGGCCTGCGCATAACCGGCCGCAAGGTTCGGCATCCGGAAAAGACGCTGGCCGTGGTCGACCACAATGTGTCGACTTCGCCGGAGCGAAAGTTCGGCATCAAGAACGAGGAAAGCCGCATCCAGGTCGAAGCGCTGGCCAAAAACGCCAAGGATTTCGGCGTCGAATATTATTCCGAGAAGGATATCCGCCAGGGCATCGTCCACATCATCGGGCCGGAGCAAGGCTTTACGCTGCCCGGCATGACCATCGTCTGCGGCGACAGCCACACCTCGACGCATGGCGCGTTCGGGGCGCTGGCGCATGGCATCGGCACCTCTGAAGTCGAGCATGTGCTGGCGACGCAGACGCTGATCCAGCGCAAGGCCAAGAACATGCTGGTGCGCGTCGACGGCGCACTGCCGGAAGGCGTCACCGCCAAGGACATCATCCTCGCCATTATCGGCGAGATCGGCACGGCCGGCGGCACCGGCTATGTCATCGAATATGCCGGCGAGGCAATCCGTGCGCTGTCGATGGAAGGCCGCATGACGATCTGCAACATGTCGATCGAAGCCGGCGCCCGCGCCGGCCTGATCGCGCCCGACGAGACCACCTTCGCCTATGTCAAGGACAAGCCGCGCGCCCCCAAGGGCGAAGCCTGGGACGCCGCGCTCGCCTACTGGAAGACGCTGCAGTCCGACGAAGGCGCGCATTTCGACAAGGTGGTCGTGCTCGACGCGGCAAAGCTGCCGCCGATCGTCTCCTGGGGCTCCTCGCCCGAGGACGTGGTCTCGGTGCAAGGCATCGTGCCGAACCCGGACGACATCACTGATGAGAACAAGCGCACCTCCAAGCAGCGCGCACTCGACTATATGGGCCTGAAGCCGGGCACCAAGATCACCGATATCGAACTCGATCGCGTCTTCATCGGCTCCTGCACCAATGGCCGCATCGAGGATCTGCGCGCCGCAGCCAAGGTGATCGAGGGCAAGAAGGTCAATCCGCGGGTCAGTGCGATGATCGTGCCGGGCTCCGGCCTGGTCAAGGAACAGGCAGAGGCCGAAGGCCTCGACAAGATCTTTGTCGCCGCCGGCTTTGACTGGCGTGAGCCGGGCTGCTCGATGTGCCTTGCCATGAACGACGACCGGCTGAAGCCGCATGAGCGCTGCGCCTCGACCTCGAATCGCAATTTCGAGGGGCGCCAAGGCTTCAAGGGCCGGACGCATCTGGTGTCGCCGGCAATGGCCGCGGCGGCGGCGATCGCCGGCCATTTCGTCGACATCCGCGAGTGGAAATAGGGCAGGCGCGCGCAGTCGGATATGAGGAGCCCGAGCCGCAATGCGGTTCGGGCATTCTTCAGTCGGGCCGCCTGACGAATTCGTGGAATCCCTCACGGCGGCCGGGTTGGTCCTTTGCGACGACCAGCGCCAGTTGGCGCTCGTCGAAGAGTTTGAACCATTCGTTCCATTCGACCAGTTCGTAGCCGCCGGCATTGACCGGGCGTTCGGCCTCATCCTGGTCCTGGTAGGCATGCTGGCCGAAGACCAGCCTCAGCATGGGCTGCGTTCCGGCTTCGGGCGACACGTCGACGATCGCCGGAAAGCCGGCGCGTGCCGCGGCCCATGAGCGAATTGCATCGTAATCGGTCAGCATGATCGTGTCGGCCATCGGAGCGTCTCCTGGTTGCCGTCGTGAAACGCCGCTCGCCGTTCGCGGTTCCGCCCAGCGGCTTTGTCGACGCACCTGTCGTATATTCGCTTTCGCTTAACCGCTTGTTTGGGCTTCCGCTCTAAGGTCCTCCAAGGGGAAGCGAGGGGAAATTACAGCGCTTGGACACCGGCCTGCTCATAGCGCTGCTCAATCCAGGCATCGCCCTCACACTCGGCGCGGCATTTCTCGTGCTGTGGTTCTATCAGCGCCACCGTCCCTATCTGGGCGTGCTGGCGGCGGGCTACTCGGCCTCGGCCGCAGGCTTCCTGCTCCAGTATTTCACGCTGCCGGTCGGCATGGCACCGACCAAGCTCATCTCGATCCTGTGCTTCACCTTCGCCACCTGCTGTCTCGCCGGCGCGGTCATTGCGCGCTATGGGCGGCGCGTGCCTTACCCGGCGGTCGGCATTCTGGCCTGCGGCGGCCTGGCCGCGTTTTCGTGGTTTCTTTTTGCCCGGCCGGATCTCACCTGGCGCATCCTTGCCATCAATTTCAGCTTCGGCGGCATCAGCCTGGTTGTCGCCGCCGAGTTGCGCGTGGTGCGCAACAACGGCCCGACAGAAATGATCCTGTTCGTGCTGTCGCTGCTTTCCGGCCTGAACTTCCTGGCGCGGACGCTTGCCGTCGTCATCGCGCATGGGCCGTTCACCAGCTATGAAGGGCTTTACTCCTCGTCCTACTGGACGACGGCTCTGCTATCGCATGCATTGCTGTCGCTGCTTATTGCGCTTTGCCTGTTCGGCGCCGCCGCGCTCGATGTGATGAAGGCCCTGAAGACCGAAACCCTGACAGACCCGCTGTCGGGCCTGCTCAACCGCCGCGGCTTCGAGGAGCGCGCCATGCTTGTCCTGCAGCACTGTGCCACGGCGCAATTGCCGGTTGCGCTGGTGCTTGCCGATCTCGATCATTTCAAGGCGCTCAACGATCAGCATGGCCACGCGGCCGGCGATCGCGTCATCGCCGACTTCGCTGCCAAGCTTCTGTCGGCTGCAGGTACGCGCGGCGTTGCCGGCCGTATCGGCGGCGAAGAGTTCGCCGTGCTGTTGCCGCTCAGCGACCTTGGCGCGGCAAGACTGTTTGCCGAAGCCATTCGCACGGTCTATTCGGCGGGCAGAATCGACGGACTTCCGCCCGACACGAGAGTGACCGCGAGCTTCGGGGTGGCCGCCCGCACCAGCGACGAAGGGCTGGACCCGCTGATGCGCCGCGCCGACGAAGCGCTCTACAAAGCCAAAAGGAGTGGCCGCGACAGCGTATGCCTGTCCTATCCGCGGCCTGAAACGGTCGTCCTTCCCAATCGGACCAGTGCTGGCTGAGCGTCAGCGGCGGCTTCGAATTAACGTCTTTTTCGCGCGTTGGTGATTTGCTGTTCGGGGGGAAGTGCCAAAACGCCATGGGCAGCGCTAATTTCATCCTGCTGATCAACCTGTTCGTTGCCGGGCTGCTGGCGGCGGCCTTCATGACGATCGCGGTCTATGACGCCGGCCGGGTGTCGGCACGCTGGCTGGCGTTCGGCTATGTGCTCGGCACGGCTTATTTTGCGATCGAGTTCAGCATTCCTGCCTTCGACAATGCGCGCCCCGTGGTTGTCGCCGCCTTTGCCGCCTTCCTTGGCGCTACCGTCGCCTTCAATGGCGGGCTTGCCCATAAATACCGCGTTTCGCCGCCTTGGCCGCCGATGCTGTTCTTCCTGGTCTTCGCCACCCTCGCGGTCCACTTCGTGCAGGACCTGCCACGCCAATCCTTTGTGCGAATGGCGGCCTACCAGCTTCCCTATGCGGCTATGCAGTTCACCGGGCTGGCGATCGTCTTGTCGTCCAGGCAAAGACGCGAGCGGCTCGACTATATGCTGATGGCTGTCCTGGCGGCCAGCACCTTGCAGTTCGCCAGCAAACCCTTCATCGCCCATGCGCTTGGTGGCTGGGGCGCCAATCCGCAATCTTATGCGCAGACCAGCTATGCGTTGGTGTCGCAGTCGGTCGGCACCGTGTTCGGCCTGGCGCTTGCGCTGGTGACATTGGCTATCCTGGTCCGCGACGTGCTCGCCGAGGCGACGTCGAAATCGGAAACCGACACGCTTTCGCGGCTGCTCAACCGTGGCGGCTTCGAGCGCCATGCCGAGATCGCGCTGCGTGACGCCATGCGGCGCGCCGTTCCAGCGGCACTGGTCATTGCCGATCTCGACCATTTCAAGCGCATCAACGATACTTACGGCCACGCGTCGGGCGATCGGGTCATCGAGACCTTTGCCGGGTTTCTCCGCGATGCCGCGGCCGACCATCATGTCGCCGGCCGCATCGGCGGCGAGGAATTCGCTATTTTCCTGCCGGGGACCAATCTAGCCGCCGCCCGGCTCTTTGCCGAGGGCACGCGTAGCGCCTTCGGTGCCACGCCGATCGACTGCCTGCCCGCGGATCACCGCTGCAGCGCCAGCTTCGGCATTGCCGAGCTTGGTCCGGGCGAAAGCTTTTCCGACCTGCTGCGGCGCGCCGACAAAGCGCTCTATCAGGCGAAGGGCAGCGGTCGCGATTGCGTGCGTGTCTCGGCGGGGCCGGCTGTTGCCCTGCCGGCGCCGTCAACCAAGGGCGGCGTGGCCGTCAGCGGCAGGGGCTGAGCTCCGGCATTTCGCCGTCGGAGAGGCCGTACATATAGCTGCGGCCCTTGACGAAAACCGGCGGCCTATAGCAGTCGCCGCCGCGGACATCGTCCGATTCGTTTTCGTAGATCACGTCGGGCTGGCCGGCGCTGGTGTAGTCGGACAATTCCTTGGCCAGCTTGCCCTCGCCAACGAGGATACGCTTGTAGCCGGCGGCGCTGTCGATGACGAGATTGCCGAAGGAATCGGCATAGACGCGGTCATGATGGCGCGTCCCGGCGAATGCCGGTGCGACGACGCCGACGGCGAGCGCCGCCAATAGGAACCAGGGAAGGCGCGATCCTGCTGAATTCGAATGCATGGCGTGCTGCTCCATTGCTGAGAGGCAAGCCTCCTCGAATCAGAAATTAACCTTTTATTAACCTTTGTTAAGAGGGCAACCGCAGCAGGGGCGAGGTCTCGGAAAATATGGTTAATACTCGATCGCCCACCGGCCATCATTCGGCCATGCCTTGTTCCCACCATCCCCAGCATCGGGCGCGACTCGAAAAGCATGAAATCCGGTGGCTTGCCGGAGCATCGCGGCGGGCTCGATACGCGGGGGGAAAGCAGCAAATGAGATTACGCCGCACGTTTCGGATGGCGCTGGCCATTCCGCCGCTGCTGGCTGCCGCCGCCTGCGCGCCGCAGACCAGCGCGCCCAAGCTCGGCAACACGGCCGCCGCTTCCGTGTCGCTTGCTCCCGCCGCTAGCGAACCGACGGCACCGCAGCCGCGCACAGCTACTTACAACTGCGCCGACGGTAGCGTGATAACCATCGAGAATCTCGGCACGTCGGTGCGCGTCCTCGGCCAGAACGGCGCCAGCGCCGAGCTGCCGGCGTCACCGGCCAATCAGACCAGCCGTTACGGCGAGGCGCATGACGCAATCGTGATCGATGGGCGTGAGGCGCTGGTGATGAAGGGCGGTGCATCACCGCTGGCCTGCAAGCGCTGATCCGCCCCTTGCGCCAGCCATATTTTGCAGTGCGGCGACATTGTGCCGGCGCAAGGCGACAGCCCTAATCGATTGAAGCTGAAAGCCTCGCTTTCATCAGACTAAATTACGTTTTCGAAACGGTTTTCCGGCTTTGACGCGGTGCAAAAAGAGCATTAGAAACCGGCTGTCCGAAGTCGCAACCGGAAGCGGTAATGCCGCATTCCCACCTGAGGCTCCAGAGACGCCGAACTGGGGGAGCCATGAGCAAATCACCAGCCACCCGCGAATTTGCCAGACGTGAACGGCCGCTTTCGCCGCATCTGACCGTCTATCGGCCGCCGATCACCATGACGATGTCGATCGTCCACCGCATCACCGGCGGGGCGCTCTATTTCGGCACGCTGCTGGTCGCGCTGTGGCTGATGGCGGCGGCGAGCTCGGAGGCGACCTTCAATGCCGTCAACTGGGCCTTCGGCTCGTGGCTGGGACGGCTGGTGCTGTTCGGCTACAGCTGGGCGCTGATGCACCACATGCTGGGCGGTGTGCGCCATCTTATCTGGGACACTGGGGCAGGGCTGGAAAAGCATACGGCATCGAGGATCGCCTGGGCGACGCTGGCCGGCTCGGTCACGCTGACGCTGCTGATCTGGATTGCCGGCTACATGGCGCGGGGAGCCTGACATGAACGGCAAGAACCCCGACATGCGCACGCCGCTGGCCAAGGTCCGCGGCCTCGGTTCCGCCCGCGAGGGCACCGGCCATTTCTGGCGCCAGCGGCTGACGGCGATCTCCAACATCCCGCTGGTCCTGTTCTTCGTCGGCTTCCTGATCGCACTCAACGGCGCCAGCTATCTCGAGGTGCGCGCCGCACTTGCCAATCCGTTCGTTGCACTGGTGCTGGCGCTGGTGCTGTTGTCGGTGCTCTACCACATGCGGCTCGGCATGCAGGCGATCATCGAAGACTATGTGCATGGCGAAGGCACCAGGCTGGCGCTGCTCGCCCTCAACACATTCTTTCCCGTAGTCGTCGGCGTCGCTTCGGTCTTCGCCCTGCTTAAACTGGCATTTGGAGGCTGATTTTTTGGCCAAGGACGCGAAGAACGCCAACACGGCTTCCGCCTATAGCTATGTCGATCACAAATTCGACGTCGTGGTCGTCGGCGCCGGCGGCGCCGGCCTGCGCGCCGCGCTCGGCATGGCTGAGCAGGGCCTGCGCACCGCCTGCATCACCAAAGTGTTCCCGACGCGCTCGCATACGGTTGCGGCGCAGGGCGGCATCGCCGCCTCGCTCGCCAATATGGGGCCCGACAACTGGCAGTGGCATCTCTTCGACACCGTCAAAGGCTCAGATTGGCTGGGCGACACCGACGCTCAAGAATACATGGTGCGCGAAGCGCCGGCGGCGGTCTACGAGCTCGAGCACTACGGCGTTCCCTTCAGCCGCACCGAGGACGGGAAAATCTACCAGCGGCCGTTCGGCGGCATGATGATGAATTTCGGCGAGGGGCCGCCGGTGCAGCGCACCTGTGCGGCCGCCGACCGCACCGGCCACGCCATGCTGCACACGCTCTACGGCCAGTCGCTGAAGCACAATGCGCAGTTCTTTATCGAGTATTTCGCGCTCGACCTGATCATGGAGCCGGACGGCACCTGCACCGGCGTCGTCGCCTGGAACCTCGACGACGGCACCATCCACCGCTTTTCGGCCAAGATGGTGGTGCTGGCGACCGGCGGCTATGGCCGCGCCTATTTCTCGGCCACCTCGGCGCATACCTGCACCGGCGATGGCGGCGGCATGGCCGCACGCGCAGGCCTGCCGCTGCAGGATATGGAGTTCGTGCAGTTCCACCCGACCGGCATATACGGCGCCGGCTGCCTGATCACCGAGGGCGCGCGCGGCGAGGGCGGCTATCTCGTCAATTCCGAGGGCGAGCGCTTCATGGAGCGCTACGCGCCGTCAGCCAAGGATCTGGCTTCGCGCGACGTGGTCTCGCGCTGCATGACGCTGGAAATCCGCGAGGGCCGCGGTGTCGGCCCGAAGAAGGATCACATTTTCCTGCATCTCGACCATCTCGACCCGGCCGTTCTGCACGAGAGGCTTCCGGGTATTTCGGAATCGGCAAAGATCTTTGCCGGCGTCGACCTGACCAAGGAGCCGATCCCGGTGCTGCCGACGGTCCACTACAATATGGGCGGCGTGCCGACCAATTACTGGGGCGAGGTGCTGAACCCGACGGCGTCGAATCCGGACCAGGTGTCGCCCGGGCTGATGGCGGTCGGCGAAGCCGGCTGCGCCTCGGTGCACGGTGCTAACCGGCTGGGCTCCAACTCGCTGATCGACCTGGTGGTGTTCGGCCGTGCGGCGGCAATCCGGGCCGGCCAGGTGATCGACCGCACATCGGCGATCCCTTCGCCCAACGAGGCCGCCGTCGAAAAGATCATGGACCGCTTCGACCGGTTGCGTCACGCCAACGGCTCGACGCCGACAGCGGTTTTGCGCGAAAAGATGCAGAAGGCGATGCAGGAGGACGCGGCGGTGTTCCGCACCCAGGAATCGCTGGAAAGCGGCTGCAGGCGCATTTCGCAGATCTGGGGTGAACTCGGCGACGTCAAGGTGTTCGACCGCTCGATGATCTGGAACTCCGACCTGGTCGAGACGCTGGAGCTGGAAAACCTGATGGCCAACGCCATCACCACCGTCTACGGCGCCGAGGCGCGCAAGGAAAGCCGCGGCGCGCACGCGCGGGAGGACTTTTCGGCCCGCGACGACGCCAACTGGCGCAAGCATACGCTGGCTCGGCTCAACGAGGCCGGCGAGGTGGCGCTCACCTACCGGCCGGTGCACACCGAAACACTGCTTAAGGAAGCAGACGGCGGCATCAACCCGGCCAAGATCGCGCCGAAGGCCAGGGTGTATTGATGATGGCGCTGGCGGTTGCGGGATATTCCGGCACGCCCCTTCCGGCCAAGCTCGGCCTGAAGGACGGGATGATTGCCGCCTTCGTCGCCTTGCCGCCCGAACTCGACGATCTGGCAGACGCCGTCGAGTTTGCCCACGTCGACCGGCTGGCTGATTGGTCGGCGATCTCTGGCGTTCATGAGAAATATGATGCCGTTCACGCCTTCACCAGGCAGCGTGTCGAGATCGAGGACCGTCTCGGCGACGTCGAAGCGGCGATCAAGCGGGACGGCATGGTCTGGGTGTCATGGCCGAAGAAGGCATCGAAAGTGCCGACCGACGTCACCGAGGACGTTATCCGCACAGAGGCGCTGAAGCTCGACCTCGTCGACGTCAAGGTCGCCGCCGTGAACGAGATCTGGTCCGGGCTGAAGCTCGTCATCCGAAAGGACCTGAGGTAATGGTCGAACTCACGCTTCCGAAAAACTCGAAGATCATGGCCGGAAAAACCTGGCCGAAGCCGGAGGGCGCGACCAATCTGCGCGAATACCGCATCTACCGCTGGTCGCCGGACGATGACGAGAACCCGCGCATGGATACGTATTTCGTCGACATGGACGATTGCGGGCCGATGGTGCTCGACGCGCTGCTCTGGATCAAGAACAAGATCGACCCGACGCTGACGCTGCGCCGCTCCTGCCGCGAAGGCATTTGCGGCTCGTGCGCCATGAACATCGACGGGTCGAACACGCTGGCCTGCACCAAGGGCTGCGACGACATTTCCGGCGCGATCAAGGTCTATCCGCTGCCGCACATGGCTGTGGTCAAGGACCTGGTGCCCGACCTCACCAATTTCTACGCCCAGCACGCCTCGATCGAGCCGTGGCTGAAGACGGTGTCGCCCGAGCCGGCCAAGGAATGGCTGCAGAGCCATGAGGACCGCGAAAAGCTCGACGGGCTCTACGAGTGCATATTGTGCGCCTGCTGCTCGACCTCCTGCCCGAGCTACTGGTGGAACGGCGAGCGCTATCTCGGCCCGGCGACGCTGCTGCAGGCCTATCGCTGGCTGATCGATTCCAGGGACGAGGCGACGGGCGAGCGGCTCGACAATCTCGAAGACCCGTTCCGGCTCTATCGCTGCCACACCATCATGAACTGCGCCCAGACTTGCCCCAAAGGGCTCAACCCGGCCAAGGCGATCGCCGAGATCAAGAAGATGATGGTGGAGCGACGGGTGTAGGCGGCGGGCGAGTTGCAGCCGAGATCGTCTCGTCCGCAGCGATCCTTCGCGCCCCCCCTCTGTCCTGCCGGACATCTCCCCCTCAAGGGGGGAGATTAGCAGCTTGGAGGACAGCGCCCTTTCTGCAGCCTTGAAAAGTGGCGAAGCGGTGATGACAGCCAATCTCCCCACTAGAGGGGGAGATGTCCGGCAGGACAGAGGGGGACGCTGTCCAGGGCGCTGTCCCGCCGAGTTCGAAAGGATAGCAAACTTATGACCGATATCGACCTTCCCATCCTCTCTCCCATCGAAGCCCGCGTGCTCGGCTGCCTTATCGAGAAGAAGGAGCTGACGCCGGACGTCTATCCGCTGACGCTCAATGCGGCACATGCGGCGGCCAACCAGAAGACGGCGCGCGAGCCGGTGATGTCGGTCGAACTTGGCGAGGTCAGAAGAGCGCTTGGCCAGCTCGAGCAGAAGGGCCTAGTCAGGCAGGTGTTCGCGTCGCGCGTCGAGCGCTACGAGCATGTGGTGGCGCAGCGCTTTTCCCTGACCTCGGCGCAGATCGCGCTGCTCGGCCTGTTGCTGCTGCGCGGCCCGCAGACGGCCTATGAATTGCTGGCGCGAAGCGAGCGCATGGCGCGGCTGCCATCGATCGACGAGCTTCGCGGCAATCTCGATCTGCTGATCGGCCGCCGGCCACCGCTGGTGCAGCAGATCGATCGCGGCCCAGGCCAGCGCGAGGATCGCTATGTCCATCTGCTCAGCGGGCCGCCGCAGATCGTAGCGGCCGCAACGCCCTTGCAATCGTCCTCGCCGGTTTCGGACCTGGAAATGCGCGTGCAGGCTCTCGAGGAAGAAATTGCCGAGCTGCGCGCCCGTATCGACGCGCTGACCGGCGAAGGACGATAAGGATTTTCGAGACGTCGACGCGACAGCGCCCCCCTCTGTCCTGCCGGACATCTCCCCCACGAGGGGGGAGATTGGACGTCATCCCGGCTTTCGCTAATCTCTAACGCTGAAAAGAGGGCGAGACCGGCGAAGCTGCCAATCTCCCCCTCGTGGGCCCTCGTGGGGGAGATGCCCGGCAGGGCAGAGGGGCGCGCGAAGGATCGCCGACGTTTATATCCTTCGCTGGTCTGCCGATGGCTCCCGATGGGCTTTCTAGATGTGGCTCTCTCAGCCGAGCCTGGCGTCGAGCGATACCTTGATGGCGCCGAGCGCTTTCGAGACCGGGCATTCGGCCTTGGCCTTCTCGGCCAATTCCTTGAACTTGGCGGCATCGATGCCCGGTACCTTGCCGACCAGGGTGATCGCGCTGCCGGTGATGCCGGTGCCGGGAACCAGCGTTACCACGGCCTTGGCGTCGAGCTCGGCAGCCGGGGTGCCGTTCTCGGCGAGGAAATGCGAAAGCTGCATGGCGTAGCAGCCGGCATGGGCGGCAGCGATCAGCTCTTCCGGGTTGGTGCCGGATTTGCCGCTCTCGTCCTCGAAACGCATCTTGGCGGAATAGGGCGTGCCCTTCAGCGTCCCGCTCTGTGTATCGAGCGTGCCTTTGCCTTCCTTGAAACTGCCTTTCCAAACGGCGTTGGCGGTGCGGTCCATCAATTCCTCCTTGATTGTCGTGATTGAGCCCGTGATCGGCATCCAGTCGACTATAGCGCGCGCCGGAGCGAAGGCCACCCACGCTTTCGTATCGGCGGCAGCGTGACACATCATGTCGAGCGAAAAAAAATTCGAAAAAATACGCGTGCAAAAATGTCGACTTCCATCTGTCCCGGCCGTCCTGCGGGCGGCCATGGACTTGGTGGCCGGATGGAGGACCACATGAACAATCTGTTTTCTGCTCACCCGACAAGCACCAGCCACAGGGCCGGTGAACAGCAAGCCGACTGGTCGCGCCTGCAGCCTTCCGGCTTCGGCCGACTGCTTGCGGCGATTGCCATTATCGGGATTGCGGTATCTCTTCTCGACTATGCTGCGGCCGGTCTCGATTCTGCGGCAGGCAAGGGCTCCGCGGAGATTTCCGTAGCCTCGTCTTCGGCTTCAAGCCAGGAATGGAGATAAAAATGAAGTATGTTTGCCTGGTCTATGGTGAAGAAAAAGATCTCTACGCAATGACGCCCGAGAGGCTGGCCAAGCTCGACGCCGATTCGATGGCCCATGACCGGTCATTGGACCAACGCGGGATGCTAGTCATCGCGCAGGCGCTGCAATCGGTGAAAACGTCGAAAACCGTTCGCAGGCGCAAGGGCAAGCGGCTGGTCACCGACGGCCCCTTCGCCGAAACCAAGGAGCAGTTGCTCGGTTTCGTCATGATCGAGGCCGAGAGCCTCGACGAGGCGCTGGAGATCGCGGGCGAGATTCCGCTCGCCGAAATAGGCACGATCGAGGTGCGGGCGATCTACAAGGTGCCCGGGTCATAGAGATGTCTCGATAAGTTCCTCCGCGGAGCGGCGGGGACCAACGACTGGCATGGGCTTTCGTTTTCTTCGTCGGACGCAACTTTTGCGTGTTGAAGCGAAGCAATACTTCTCCTATCGTCGCCGACATCGGGGGATTTCGGGGCATGCATATATTGATTGCAGCAATCGGCCTGCTCGGAGCAGCGGGCTTCTGGTGGTACCGGCTGAAGATCATGAACGACGCGGCGCGTGAGGTTGCCGACGTCGTTGGCCGCGTGCAGGGCAATGTGCGCCGCAAGAAGCTACGCAAGCAGGCGGCACTCTCGCCGCTGACGGCGATCGACGATCCGGTCGTGGCGGCCGCGACGCTGATCACCGCCATCGTTTCCGAGAATGGTCCTATCCTGCCGCAACGCGAAGCCGCCATTCAATCGGTCATTTCGGAGATTGCCGACAAAAAGCAGACCGATGAGGCGGTGATCTACGCCAAATGGGCGGCTTCGCAAATTGATGACGCCACGGTCGTCATCGACAAGCTGGCGCCGTTCCTGCGCGAACGCCTCGACGCGGCTGAAAGGAACGATCTGCTGCAGATGGTCGGCCGTGTGGCGGAGGCGGGTGGGCAAAGCCTGCAGATTTCCGACCAGCGAATGCTCAGGCTGCGCCAGAAGCTGGGCTTCGAGGTCAACTGACCGAACGGCCAGTGACGCGCACTTGCCAAGCCTAAATCGCCTCGCCCTTCAACAGTTTCGGCGTGTCGCCGGACAGACCCGACGCCTGGCGGATGAAGAACCCCTTCAGCCGCGGCATGCGTTCGACAAGGCCGAGGCCGATGTCGCGCAAAGTGCGCAGCGGGCCGAAATCGTTGGAAAACATCCGGTTCAGCACATCGGTGGTGATGCCCATCTGCACCGTGTCGAAACGCCGCCATTGCTGGTAGCGCTCGAGCACGTCGAGCGCGCCGATGTCCTGGCCGAGCCGGTCGGCCTCGACCACCACTTCGGCCAGCGCCGCCACGTCCTTGAAGCCGAGATTGAGACCCTGGCCGGCGATCGGGTGGATGCCGTGGGCGGCGTCGCCGGCCAAGGCGATGCGCGGCGCGACGAAG
This sequence comes from Mesorhizobium sp. M0808, assembly GCF_040320025.1. Lineage (NCBI taxonomy): Bacteria > Pseudomonadati > Pseudomonadota > Alphaproteobacteria > Hyphomicrobiales > Phyllobacteriaceae > Mesorhizobium > Mesorhizobium sp. M0808. The sequence continues at coordinate 103,038 of NZ_JAMYOX010000005.1, read as the reverse complement.
GCGCGCGCAATGATCAGCCCGAGCGGCCAGGCACGCGGCTTGTCGGCGATATGGATTTCTCCGAGTTTCAGGCCAAAGCGCTGCTCGAGCTCATATTCCAGGACCAGCGCGTCGCCACTGACCAGTTTCTCGGCATCCTGCGACCGTTCGACCCAGACGATCGACGAGCGGTTGGTGCCGTCCTTGCCCGGCTTGAGCGGCAGCGTGGCAAACGGGCCCGCGGGAAGGAAATGCTCTTCGGCGCGGCCGTTGTGCGGCCGCTCGTGCGCCACCGTGCAGACGATGCCGGACTGGCCATACTCCCATTTCACCGTCTTGATGCCGGCCATGTCGCGCAGCTTCGAATTGACGCCGTCGGCGGCAACCAGCAGCCGCGCCTTCAGCGTCGCGCCGTCGGCAAGATGCACCGTTATGCCGGCGCCGTTGATGTCGAAGGCGCTGACGGCGACGCCTTCGATGATGCCGATGCCGAGTTGTTCGGCGCGCCGGCGCAAGGCGCCGTTCAAATCCTTGTTGGCGACCATATGCGCAAAGGGTTCGCCGGGCGCGACCTCGCCGTCGAAGGTGAGGAACACCGGGCGGACCGGATCGGATGTGCGCGAATCGGTGACAATCATTTCGGTGATTGCCTGCGCCTCCGGCGCGATCTCGTTCCAGACGCCGAGCTGGTCGAGCATGCGGCACGCGGCGGCGGCAATCGCCGAGGCGCGGCCGTCCTTCTGCCAGACGCCGGCGGGTGCTGCATCGACGACGGCGACGGCGAGGCTCGGCCGCGCCTGCTTCAGCGACACGGCGGCGGCCAAGCCGATATAACCGGCGCCGGCGACCAGAACGTCGAGCGAATTCTTGCTGTCGACCATGGGCAATTCCTTTCGCAGCCTGACTGTCGCCGGGCATTCCGCCCTTGACTGCCCGCTGTTCCTGTCGGAAACCGCCATGGTAATTTTGCGGCGAGGTCAAGATGACGGCAGCCATGGACGAGCTTCTCGGCATTCTCGACCTCGAGCAGCTGGAACACAACCTGTATCGTGGTCGCAGCCCCAAGCTCGATTGGCAGCGCATCTTCGGCGGCCAGACCATCGCCCAGGCGCTGGTCGCCGCGCAGCGAACGGTCGAGCCCGAGCGCCACGTGCATTCGCTGCATGGCTATTTCATGCGGCCGGGCGACACCAAGGTGCCTATCATTTACGAGGTCGACCGCATCCGTGACGGCGGCTCCTTCACCACGCGCCGCGTCGTGGCGATCCAGCACGGCCAGGCGATCTTTTCGCTGGAAGCCTCGTTCCAGCAGGATGAGGTCGGCCTGGAACATCAGGTGCCGATGCCGCAGGACGTGCCGGCGCCCGACACGTTGCTGTCGCAGCGCGAATTGCTGGGCAAGTTCGGCGAAGCCGTGCCCGACGGCATCAAGCGCTATTGGGAGCGCGACCGGCCGATCGAGATGAAGCCGGTGATGCTGAAGCATTATACCAGCCGGGAAAAGCTCGAGCCGAAGCAGAACATCTGGATCCGTACCACCGGCCCGGTGCCGGCCGACCGCGCCACGCAGGCGGCCGTGCTCGCTTACCTCTCGGATATGACGCTGCTCGACACCTCGACCTTTGCCCATGGCCGCGCCATTTTCGATCGTGATATCCAGGCAGCCAGCCTCGACCACGCCATGTGGTTCCACCGCAGCCATCCGCTCGACGACTGGATGCTGTACACGCAAGACAGCCCGTCGACGCAAGGATCGCGTGGCTTTACCCGCGGCTCGCTGTTTGCCCGCGACGGCACCTTGATCGCCTCGGTTGCCCAAGAAGGACTCATCCGGCTGAAGCGGCCGCCTGCGGAGTAGGCATTTTTCGAAATTTGCCTATTTTTTAAGCATATGCACTGCCGCGCCTGTGAACAGGCAGCTGCCAGACCTTCTCGATTTCGTTGTTTAACAACAGCTTAACACCCTGCTTCGGCAATTGGCACGGAGCTTGAATCCTAGCGGGCACTCTCCGGCTCTCATGGGGATCGGCGAAGTCGTGCAAACGCGGGGACCCGCAACAGCAAAGGGTGAAACCTTATGAAGATCGTGATGGCAATCATAAAGCCGTTCAAGCTCGACGAGGTGCGCGAGGCGCTCACCGCAGTCGGCATCCAGGGCCTGACCGTCACCGAAGTAAAAGGCTACGGACGTCAGAAGGGGCACACGGAAATCTATCGCGGGGCGGAATACGCGGTCAGCTTCCTGCCGAAGATCAAGATCGAAGTCGCGGTCGCTGTCGACATGGTCGACAAGGCCGTCGAAGCCATCACCGCGGCGGCCAAGACCGGCCAGATCGGCGACGGCAAGATCTTCGTTTTCGGCATCGACCAGGCGGTGCGCATTCGCACCGGCGAAACAGACACCGACGCGCTTTGAGCTGCGGATACGTATTCCAATGGAGAGTTCAATGAATATTCCTTCCACCTTGAAGATAACGGGACGCGCGGCCGTTTTAGGTTCGCTCGCTCTCGCTGCACTGGGCACGGTTGCTGCGTTCGCGCAGGAAGCGGCACCGGCGGCACCGGCTGCCCCTGCGCCCGCGCTCGACACCGGCAACACAGCCTGGATGCTGACCTCGACGGCGCTGGTGCTGATGATGACCATACCGGGCCTGGCGCTGTTTTATGGCGGCATGGTGCGCAAAAAGAACGTGCTCGCCACCATCATGCAGAGCTTTGCCATCACCTGCCTGGTGACGGTGCTGTGGTTCATGTTCGGCTACTCGCTGGCCTTCTCGGATGGCGGCGGCATGAATGCCTATCTCGGCGGCTTCTCGAAGTTCTTCCACAACGGCATCACCACCTCCTCGCTGTGGCTGCCGGGCGTGGCGAACATTCCTGAGTTCGTCTTCTCGATGTTCCAGATGACCTTCGCCATCATCACGCCGGCGCTGATTGCCGGCGCCTTCGCCGAACGCATGAAGTTCTCGGCGCTGCTCATCTTCATGGGCGCGTGGCTGCTGGTGGTCTACGCCCCGATCGCGCACTGGGTGTGGGGCGGCGGCTTCCTCGGCACAGCCGGCGTTCTCGATTTCGCCGGCGGCACGGTCGTTCACATCAATGCCGGTGTTGCCGGCCTGGTCTGCGCGCTGGTTCTCGGCAAACGTGAAGGCTACGGCACCACCAACATGGCGCCGCACAACCTCGTCTACTCCGTCATCGGCGCTTCGCTGCTGTGGGTCGGCTGGTTCGGCTTCAACGCCGGCTCGGAACTGGCCGCCGACGGCCTTGCCGGTGCCGCAATGCTGAACACCCAGGTTGCCGCTGCTGCTGCGGCGCTCGCCTGGATGTTCGCCGAATGGATCGTCGCCAAGAAGCCGAGCGTTCTCGGCATCATCTCGGGCGCCGTCGCTGGCCTGGTCGCGGTGACGCCGGCTTCCGGCTTCGTCAATCCGACCGGCGCCTTCATCGTCGGCATCGTCGCCGGCGTGCTTTGCTACGTCTCGGCCGTCAAGCTCAAGCACGCGTTCGGCTATGACGACTCGCTCGATGCATTCGGCGTGCACGGCATCGGCGGCATCATCGGTGCATTGCTGACCGGCGTGCTCGCCGATCCGGCGATCAACAGCCTCGGCTCGGGTGCCTCTGTCGGCAAGCAGCTCTACGGTATCGTCTTCACCATCCTGTGGACGGCGATCGCGAGCTTCGTGATCCTCTATATCGTCAAGGCGCTGGTCGGCCTGCGTCCTTCCACCCCGGAAGAGGTCGAAGGCCTCGACATCAGCCAGCACGGCGAAGTGGTGCCGTAAGGGTATTTGGCCGGCACCGGCGTTTGCCGGTGCCAGAAAGATCCCGTCGTGATGCTCCCGAAAGGGCTCACGCCTTGAGGCCCGGAAGATTTCCGGGCCTCTTTTTTGCGCGCTGATGGCCGTGATGGCTCGATCACGGTCGCTTGATCAAGGTGCTCGATCCGCCGGCGGCGTGAAACATCGGCCGCAGCGGCTTCGAACTGTGGTGGCGGTCGCCCGTTCCGGTGACGCAGAATGCCCATGGTTAATGCGCCCTTAACCTTCCCGCCGCTAGTCTGACAGCCGAATCTGCCGTGTTGCGCGTCCGCGCCCGGCCGGGCAACGACAGACGAGGAAGAGCATGCGTTCAGGGGCTTCAGCACCGCTTGCGCTGGCCGATACGGAGCACGGCATCCGGTCGTTCGCGAGGCGCCAGGTCGGGCGGCTGGTCGGTGCCGGGCTGTTTGCTCTGGTTGGTTTCGGCGTCGCCGCCCTTGCCACCTGGAACGTCGCCGATCCGAGCTTTTCGCACGCCACCGACAATATCGTCACCAATGCAATGGGTTATGCCGGCGCCGTCTTTTCCGACATTGCCATGCAGTTCTTCGGACTTGCCGCCGTTGCGGCGCTGGTGCCGGCGGTGATCTGGGGATTTCTGCTGTTTACCGCGCGCGGCGTCGACCGGCTGCCGAAACGGGCGCTGGCCTGGTTCGGGTTTTCGCTGCTTGGCGCGGCAATTGCCGGCTGCGTGGTGCCGCCCAAGACCTGGCCGCTGCCGACCGGCCTCGGCGGCGTCTTCGGCGACATGGTGCTCAATATCCCGGGCCTGGTGATCGGCGGCTATCCGACCGGCCTCGTTGCCAGCGTGCTCGCCGTGCTCCTGGCAGCGCCGGCGCTGTGGGTATTCTTGTATGGCTCGGCGCTGATTTCGCGCAAGAACGGCTTTGCCGTCCTCGAACAGCCTGCAGTGCCCGATCCGCAGGACGACCTGCTTTTCGACAATGAAGAGGACGAGGGCGACGAAGGTATATTGGCGCTTGGCGCCATCACCCACTGGTGGCTGTCGCTGCGGGCCTATCTGCGCCGGCGCGCGGCGCGGCGGCGCGAGCGCGACGATTTCGAGCCGGAGATGGAACCGCGCCCCAGCGCCTGGCGGCGGGCGGCCGAACGGGTCGAATCGGCCGAGTTCGCCGAGGCGCGGATGAGCCCGGGCGGGCGCGCCCGCGTCGAGCCGGAATTCTTCGCCGCCATGGTCAACGACCGCAGTGCCTCGATCGACCCTGACGATGCCGACGTCTTCGGTAACGACGACAATGACGACGAAATGGATTTCGCGCCCGAGCCGGCCGGCCAGCGCCGCGCCGCGCCAACGGCCAAGGTGCAGAACTTCCGTTCCGACGCGGCGACACGCGTCGAGGCGCCGGCGCCGCGGCCGGCCCCCGGCGCCCGCGTCCAGCGCGAGGCGCAGACTTCGCTGATCGGCTCGGAAAAATTCGAGATGCCGTCGCTGCACTTCCTGTCGGAACCAAAGAACGTGGTGCGCGACGCCAGCCTGTCCAAGGACGCGCTGGAGCAGAACGCCCGCCTGCTCGAGGGCGTGCTGGAGGATTTCGGCGTCAAGGGCGAAATCATCCATGTGCGTCCGGGTCCGGTCGTCACGCTCTACGAGCTGGAACCGGCGCCCGGCATCAAATCGTCGCGGGTCATCGGCCTGTCCGACGACATCGCCCGCTCGATGAGCGCCATCGCCTGCCGTGTCGCCGTGGTGCCCGGCCGCAACGCGATCGGCATCGAATTGCCGAACGCCAGGCGCGAGACGGTCTATTTGCGCGAGATCATGGCCAGCCGCGATTTCGAAACCACCAAGGCCAAGCTGGCGCTGGCGCTGGGCAAGACCATCAATGGCGAGGCGGTGATCGTCGACATCGCCAAAATGCCGCACGTGCTGGTCGCCGGCACCACCGGCTCGGGCAAGTCCGTCGCCATCAACACCATGATCCTGTCGCTGCTCTACCGGCTGACGCCGCAGGACTGCCGGCTGATCATGATCGATCCAAAGATGCTGGAGCTCTCGGTCTATGACGGCATTCCGCATCTTCTGACGCCGGTCGTCACCGATCCGAAGAAGGCGGTGGTGGCGCTAAAATGGACCGTGCGGGAGATGGAGGACCGCTACCGCAAGATGTCCAAGGTCGGCGTCCGCAACATCGACGGCTTCAACGCGCGCGTGCAGCAGGCCGAGAAAAAGGGCGAAAGGATCTCGCGCACCGTGCAGACCGGCTTCGACCGCCAAACCGGCGAGGCGATCTACGAGACGGAGAACCTCGACCTCGAGCCGATGCCCTACATCGTCGTCATCATCGACGAGATGGCCGATTTGATGATGGTCGCCGGCAAGGACATCGAAGGCGCGGTGCAGCGCCTGGCGCAGATGGCGCGCGCCGCCGGCATCCATGTCATCATGGCGACGCAGCGGCCGTCGGTCGACGTCATCACCGGCACCATCAAGGCGAATTTCCCGACCCGCATCTCCTTCCAGGTGACATCGAAGATCGACAGCCGCACCATCCTGGGCGAGCAGGGCGCCGAACAGCTGCTCGGCATGGGCGACATGCTCTACATGGCCGGCGGCGGCCGCATCCAGCGCGTGCACGGTCCCTTCGTCTCCGACGACGAGGTGGAGAAGATTGTCGCGCATCTGAAGCTGCAGGGCGTGCCGGAATATCTCGACGCCATCACCGAGGACGACGATAAGGATGACGACGAGCCGACGGGCAAAGGCAGTGGCGGCGGCGACGGCGGTAATTTCGAGGATTCCGACGATCCCTACGACCAGGCGGTCGCGGTGGTGCTGCGCGACGGCAAGGCCTCGACCAGCTACATCCAGCGCCGGCTCGGCATCGGCTACAACCGCGCCGCCTCGATCATCGAGAAGATGGAGAAGGAAGGCATTGTCGGCCCGGCCAACCATGCCGGAAAACGCGAAATCCTGGTGCCGACGGAGGACGACAAGTTCTAGAGCGCGTCCGCGCCGGCAACTTTGAACCTTTTGGCGCGTTGCAGCGGACGGGCGCCGTGCGGCCCGCCAAACTTAAGCCCAACTGGGGGGCCAGACCAATATAACGAGCAAGCAATCAGATGATGGTGACCGGCATGAAAAACGCAACTCTCGCCCCAAGCAGGGATTTCGCCCCAACCCGCCGGCAGGTGCTCGGCCTCGGCCTGGTCCTGGCCGGTGCGGCGGCCGCCAACCTCGTGCCCGGCTTCCAGTTGCTGGCGTCGGCGCAAGCAGCGGTTCCGGCGACGGCGCAGAAGATCGCCGATCATTTCTCCTCGGTCAAATCGATGAGCGGCGAGTTCGTGCAGTTCGGACCCAAGGGCGAGCAGACCGGCGGCAAGTTCTTTCTGGAACGGCCGGGCAAGATCCGCTTCAATTACGACGGCGCCTCGAATTTCAGAGTGATTTCCGACGGCAAGTCGGTGGTCATCCTCAACAAGAAGCTGCGGACCTCCGACCTCTATCCGCTGTCGAAGACGCCGCTGAAGCTGCTGCTCGACGACAAGATCGATCTGTCGGGCGGGCGCGTCAGAAGCGTCAAGGAAGAGGACGATCTCACCACCATCCAGCTTGCCGACAAATCGGTGTTCGGCAATTCGAAGATCACCATGATGTTCGATCCGAAATCTTATGAATTGCGGCAGTGGACCATCACCGATGCGCAAGGCAAGGACACGACGGTGATGATCTTCAACACCAAGGAGGGCGTCAGCTTCGCCCCCGACACCTTCGCCATCGACTATACGGCGAACCGCGAGCTGAACACCAAGACACGGTAACTTCTACCGTTGCGGGATGGCTTTTCCGCGTTGGTGCAGGCGGCTTGTTTTTGCGGTGCGCGGCTGGCAGTAGTTTCCGCGATTGACTTCCGTCGGAGCCATCCGGCGGATCTCGCGTTGTCCGGAACCCCACATGCCGTTTTCCGTCGCTACCTGGAACATCAACTCCGTCCGGCTGCGTATGCCGATCGTCGAACGCCTGCTGGTCGAGCAGGCGCCGGACGTGCTCTGCCTACAGGAAACCAAGGTTCCGGACGAATTGTTTCCGGAGAAAGCGTTCCGCAAGCTCGGCTACGAGCACATCGCCTTCCATGGCCAGAAGGGCTACGGCGTTGCCACCATAGCGCGGCGGCCGATCGAGGTGGTCGAAAAGCGCCGCTTCTGCGAGATCGACGACAGCCGGCATCTGTCGGTCACCGTCAACGCCGGCGGCAAAACGATCCTGCTGCACAATTTCTACGTACCGGCCGGCGGCGACGAGCCCGACCCGGCCGTCAACCGCAAGTTCAAGCACAAGCTCGATTTCGTTGCCGAGATGAACGCCGTCCGCGCCGAGCATGACGAGCACTCCGGCGCGATCCTGGTCGGCGACCTCAACATCGCGCCGCTCGAGCACGATGTCTGGTCGCACAAGCAGCTCCTCAATGTCGTCAGCCATACGCCGGTCGAGACGGAAAACTTCGAGGCAATGCGGCTCGCCGGCGACTGGATCGACCTGATGCGGCTCAATGTGCCTTACGAGGAGAAACTCTATACCTGGTGGAGCTATCGCGCCCAGGATTGGCAGGCCTCAAATCGCGGCCGCCGCCTCGACCATGTCTGGTCGTCGCCAAACCTGGTGCCGCATTTTGCCGGCTATGAAATCCTGCGGCCGGCGCGCGGCTGGGAACGGCCCTCGGACCATGTGCCGGTGATCGGGCGTTTCAACCTGGATTAGCTTTGTCTCGCCTTAACAACTCAGCGAAACCTGAAGCTATCCGCGATGTAGTCGGGACGGGCGTTCAGCGTGGCGAAAACGTCCTCCAGGTCAGGCGCCCCCGCCAATATGCCCGACAGGACCAGCGTCGTCGCGACGCCGACGCCGTTGCCGCCGGCGATGTCGTGCTCGACGCTGTCGCCGACGCAGACCACGCTGTCGCGCTCCGGGTGGCCCGCCAGTGCCAGCGCTGCCTCGAATATCTGCGGATTGGGCTTGCCAATGCGCGCCACGCTGCCGCCGAGGCTCTCGTAGAGATCGGCGAGCCGGCCGGCGCCGAAGCGAGGGCCGACGGCAGTCAGCATGATCTTGTCGGGATTGGTGCAGAAGCATGGCACCCGCCGCGCCGCCGCCGGACCAAGAAGCCGGCGATAATGGTCGAGGTCGTAGCGATCGCCCTCGCTGGCGGAAATCAGCACCAGTTCGGCATCGTCGCCGTCCTTGGCCAGGACGAAGGGCAGGCCGTCGACAGCCGAACGGTCATTGTCGCGGCGGATCAGCAGGCATTTTGTCTGCGGGCGCAGGGCTCCGGATGCTGCCATTTGGTGGAAGGAGCGCCACGCCACCTCGCCGGAGGAGACAAAGTGATCCCAGCTTCCCGGTTCGAAACCGAGCTTCAGCAGGCGGCGCTCATTGGGTTGCGCCCGCTTGCCGGAATTCGAGATCAGTACGATGGTCTTGCCGGCGCGCTTGAGTGCCGACAACGCTTCGACAGCACCTGGATAGGCGCTGGTGCCGTCGTGCAGCACACCAAATTGGTCGAGCAGGAACACCTGATAGCGGTCGGTCAGCGCGGCGATGCCGTCGAGGTGTTGAATTGCCTTGGCCGTCATAAAAGCCCCGCTGCGCTTGCGCCCATCAGCGCCAGCCGCGCCGTGCCGGCAGCGGCCTCCTCCGAAAGAGCCGGCACGAGAGCGACGCCAAGCTTGCGCTGCCGGATCGCTGTCCAGGCCGGATTGGCCGCACCGCCGCCGACGCTCCTGACCGATGTCAGCCGGGGGGCGCCGAGTTCGGCAAGCCGGCGATAGCCGAGCGCTTCGATCGCCGCAATACCCTCGAACATCGCTTTCAGATAGTCGGCGTCGTCGGCGGGCCGCGGCTCGAGGCGCGGCGGCAGCGCCGGATCGGCTATGGGGAAGCGTTCGCCCGGCGCCGGCAGCGGGTAATAATCGAGGCCGGTCTTCGTCGCCGGGTCGATTTTTTTGCTGAGTTCGACAATGCGGGCGACGGGGAAATGCTGGGCCAGCACCTTGCCGCCGGAGTTCGAGGCGCCGCCCGCCAGGTAGGTGTCACCCAGCCGATGGCTGTAGATGCCGAATTGCGGCGCCGAGATCGGCCGGTCGGAGAGGATCTTGATGGTCAGCGACGAGCCGAGCGCGGTAACGCCGTCGCCCGCGGCACTCGCACCGGTCGCCAGGAATGAGGCGCAGCCATCCGTCGTGCCGGCAACGATAACCACGTCGCGCGGCAGGCCGAACATTTTCGCAGCGCTGGCGGTGAGCGTGTCCGTGACATCGCCCGGCCGGACGACGCGGGGCAGGAATTCCATGCGCACGCCGGTCGCCGCGATCCAGTCCGGCCAGCGCCGGGCCTCGACGTCGTAGCCGGTCTTCAGGGCGTTGTTCTCGTCGCTGACATCGAAGCGGCCGGAAAACTGTCCGGCGATCCAGTCTGCCTGGTGCAGCACAGTGGCGACGCCGGGCAGGTGCTGGAAAGACAGCGCCTTGGCGAGACCGGAGGTCGCCCCAAGTGCAGCGCTCGTTGCCGGTGCCGCGCCGGCTATTGCTGTCAGAATAGTGTCGTCAGCGACCTTGTCGTTGTACATCAGCGGTTCGGCCAGCGGCCGCCCGGCGCCGTCGACCGGCAGCAGCGTGCCCGACGTACCGTCGACGGCGATCGAGCGCACTGCCGCGCGATCGATACATTTGAGCAGTTCCGCCAACGTCGCGCCGACCGCCTCCCACCATATGGCGGGGTCGCGGCCGTTCGGCCCAAATCGCTCGAGGGCAATAGCGGAATGCGCGGCAACGGAAAAATCCGGACGCATGGCGACGGCGCGCGCGCCGGATGTGCCGATGTCGATGCCGATGGCAAGCGGACCAGACGAACGCGGCATGTCAGCTGCCTCCGGCATTGAGTTTCTGGCGATATTTTTCGGCGTCCCAGTTGATCAGCTCGTCATTCTCCGCCGGTGTCAGATAATTCAGCTTCGCCGAGACATCGATCCGCGCTGTCACGTCGGAAAGGCAGCGCTGCATGGCGTCGGCACCGGCGCCGGCGTCGCCGCGCATCAACACGCCGAGTCCAGGAAACAGGATCGCCACGGGTGCGGCGCCGCAGCGCTCGATGACGCGCTTCACACCCTCGTCCGGTCTCGCCACGACCGAGCCTTCGCCGAGAAAGATGACGTGGTCGGGGTAGAGGCTGCCACCCGAAGCCATGCGGCAGCTTTCGGGGTCGATCGCCACCGCATGCGCCTCAACGTCCGCCGGCAATCTGTAGTCGCTGTCGCCGGCGCGCGCCGTCAATGCCGCGATGTCCGGTTCCGCCACCTGGCGCGGCGGCCGCGCCAACAGTCGTGTCACGCGCCGCAGCAGCATGTCGGCCGCGGCGACGGTCTCGGCTGCAACGACCAGGCCGTGATTGCCGAGGATCAGGATATCCACGCCTGGCCGAAGGCGCTCGGCGATACCCTGCGCGAGCGGCAGTCCCGGCCGGCGATAGGGAACATACGCCCATTGATGGCCGTCGAGCCGTCTGGCGGCCTCGGCCTCGCAGTCGGCCTGCACGGCCAGCGAAATGGTCTCGACGCAGTGAACATGCAGAACGATGCGCTGCGGCATCAGCGCATGCACGGTGGTCTCGATCGACGGGCGCAAGCCGCGCGCGTTGAGGGCGCCGACAGTGAAGGCCTGCGGCTGTTCGGCGGCCGGGTCGCGCCGTTCGATGGCGTCGAGCAATGGCGGGATGCCGACCGGCACCATGATGTCCGCGATGAGCGCGTCCTTCAGCCAGGTGCCGGAGGCCTTGATCCAGAGCGTGTCGCCGGCTTTCAGCGAGGTGTTGCCGCCGGCGGCCTGGGTCAGATGCGGGTCGCTGCCGATGGCGGCCGAAAGCGACTGCAGCGCTGCCAGTTCCTGCGCATCCGCACTGATCGTCATCGAAATTCCTCCACAAACCGGCCGCGTGGCCACGGCTTTGGACGTCCCGGTGCCGGGACGAAGACCGACGCTGGTATCGCAGATGCGAGTAAGTTACGTCAACAGTGATGTTATCGCGTCAGATCAGGCTTGCAATCCGAGGCGTGTTGAGTAAGTTGCACCAATTGCCGTGCAAAATGGCAATGCCCTGCAAAATGCTTGGGAGGCAAGCGCATTGGGAGGTAAGGGTTGAGCGACTCCGGCCGCCAGCGCCAGATTGTCGAGCTTTTGCGGGACCGGCCTTTCGCATCGGTGCGCGAGCTGCAGGAGCGGCTTGGCGTGTCGGCGGCGACAGTGCGGCGCGACATCGACAAGATCGACGAGGCCGGCGAAGCGCGCAAGGTCTATGGCGGCATCTCGGCGCTCGATGGCGCTTCGCAAGCCGGCGTCGCCTATGCCAGGCCCTATGACGAGAACCGCGACCTCGCCGTCGAGGCCAAGCGGCAGATCGCCGCTCTCGCCGCCACCATGGTGCGCGACGGCGACGCGGTCATCGTGCATGGCGGTTCGACCTGCTTCCATCTCGGCGTCAAGCTCGCCGACCGCAACATCCGGCTCTACACCAACTCGATGCCGCTCGCGGCCTATCTCAGCGACCACGGCCATTGCAGCCTCACCGTCGCCGGCGGCGAACTGCACCGCGAGCCGGGCATCATCCATTCGCTGACGCAGACGGTGCCGTTCTACGCCTCGAAGTTCTTTCTCGGCGCGCAAGGCATCGGCCAGGAAGGCCTTCTGGAATCGCACCCGCTGCTGGTCCGCTCGATCGTCGAGCTCAGCCTCTGCGCGGACCAGATCGTCGTGCTGGCCGACAGCCGAAAACTGTCGATCCACGCGCGCAATGTGGCACTGCCGCTGTCGCGGATCGGCACGCTGGTCACCGATGACGGCCTGTCCGAGACAGATGCCCATATGCTCGAAGATGCCGGCGTCATGGTGCGGATCGCGGCTTCCTCGGGAGGCGCCCAGTGAACATCGCCGTCCTCGATTTCGGCAAGACCAATTCGAAGCTGTTCGTCTTCGGCCAGGACGGACAGATCCTCGACGAGCGCCGCACCCAGCCGAGCTGGATCCGCAAAGGCGGCTTCAGCGTGCTCGACGAGCCAGCGCTGCACGACTGGGCGGCTCGCGCCATCGATGATGCAGTCGACACGCATGGCGTGGAAGGGCTGATGGTATCCGGCCATGGCTGCACCTTCGCGTTGGTCGACGAAGCCGCGCTGACGCATCCGATCCTCGATTACGAGCAGGAACCGCCAGCTGAAATCGCCGCGCAGATCGACCGCCGCATTCCGGATTTTGCCGAGACCTTTTCGCCGCGCCTGCCGCTTGGCTTCAACTACGGCCGCCACATGTTGTGGCTGAAGGAGGTGGAGCCCGGTGCCTTCGCCACAGCGAAATCGATCCTCGGCTACCCCCAATATTGGAGCTGGCGGTTTGGCGGCCGGCCGGTATCGGAAGTGTCGTATCTTGGCTGCCACTCGCATTTATGGGCGCCGCGCAAACGCGATTTCAGCTCGCTGGTCGATGCCGAGGGCTGGCGCGGCCAGATGCCCGCCTTCGAGCGTGCCGGCGCGGTGATCGGCGAGCAGCGCTTCGGCCAGGCCGCGAAGCCAGTCGCCATCCATAATGGCGTCCACGACAGCAATGCCGCGCTCCATGCCTACCGCCGGCAGCAGCTCGGGGCGGTGACCGTGGTCTCGACCGGCACCTGGGTGGTCGTGCTCAATCCGGACTGCCCGCTCGACGCACTCGACGGCGAGCGCGACATGCTGGTCAATGTCGATGTCGATGGCGGCCCAGTGCCAACCGTCCGCTTCATGGGCGGGCGCGAATTCGCCACGATCAGCGCCGGCTGGCAGGGCGCAATCGCGCCGTCATCGATACAACGGGTGATCGACGCCGGCATTATGGCGCTGCCGAGCTTCGCGCCCGGCGGCCCGATGCCGCACCGCCGCGGCGAACTGGTCGGGCGTACGCCCAATGCCGAGGAACGCGCGGCCATGGCGCTGCTCTATGTCGCGCTGATGGTCGATCTGTGCCTCGAGCTGATCCATTCGGACAACACAGTGATCGTCGACGGCGGCCTGAACAATGGCGGGCTGCTTGCCGCGTTGCTGGCGCAGTTGCGGCCCGGGCAGGCTTTCCTGCAGGGAGCAACGCTGGAGGGCAGCGCCACCGGTGCTGCCGCACTTGCCTTCGAAAGCGTCGGGCGCGAGTTTGCCACCGAAGCGCCGGAGGCGGTGCATGCGGCAAGTTTCAGCGGCCTTGCCGGCTATCGCAACGACTGGCGCGGCCTTGCCGCCGACCGGGCTGTGGCCAGCGCAGCCGCAGGAGGTGCGCGATGAGCGCCGCCGCCCGGATCGAGACGGTGCGCCAGCCGGTGCTGGAGATGCGCCACATCTCCAAGACGTTCGGTGCGATCCGCGCCTTGCACGATGTGTCGCTGACCGTTCACGCCGGCGAGCTGCACGCGCTGATGGGCGAAAACGGTGCCGGCAAGTCGACGCTGATGAAGGTGCTGTCCGGCGCCTACCGGCCGGACCCCGGCGGCGAAATCCTGATCGACGGCGTGCCGGCCGCGACTGGCGACCCGATCAAGGCGCGCGCCGCCGGCATTGCGGTCATCTATCAGGAGCTGTCGCTGGCGCCTAATCTGTCGGTAGCGCAGAACATTTTTCTCGGCAACGAGCCGCGACGGTTCGGCGTTGTCGACCGCGAGCAGTGCAATCGGCGCGCCAGCGAGATCATCGCGCGGCTCGGCGTGACCTTCTCGGCGCGCAGTCCGGTCGCAAGCCTGTCGCTTGGCGAGCGACAGCTGGTGGAAATCGCCCGCGCACTGTCGACCAATGCGCGCATCATCGTCATGGACGAGCCGACCACGTCGCTGACCTCGCGTGAGACCGACCGGCTGTTCGAGGTGATCGCGACGCTGAAGTCGCAAGGCATCGCCATCATCTACATCAGCCACCGCATGGAAGAGGTCTACCAGCTCGCCGACCGCGTCAGCGTGCTACGCGACAGCGGCTATGTCGGCACGCTCGACCGCGCCGACCTGAACGCCTCGCGCCTGGTATCGATGATGGTCGGGCGCGATCTGTCGACGTTCTACAAGAAGGATCACCGTCCGCCGGACAGCAAGCGCGCCATCGCGCTGTCGGTGCGCGGCATGTCGGACGGCAATCTCATAAAGAATTGTTCCTTCGACCTCCACAAGGGCGAGGTGCTGGCACTGGCCGGCCTGGTCGGCTCGGGCCGCACCGAACTGGCACGGCTGATCTTCGGCGCCGACAGGCACACATCAGGCACGCTGGAGCTCGGCGGCAAACCGATATCCATCGGTTCGCCGAGCGAGGCGCTCGATGCCGGCATCGCCTACCTGACCGAGGACCGCAAGCAACTTGGCCTGTTTCTCGACATGTCGATCTCCGACAATATCAGCATGGGCGTGCTGGCAAAGGACGCGAAGGCCGGCGGTTTGCGCGACTTCACGGCTGCCGAAAAGCGCGCCGCCAAGGCGGTGTCAGACCTCTCCATCCGCACCAGCTCGGTGCAGGCCAATGCCGGCTCGCTGTCGGGCGGCAACCAGCAGAAGGTGCTGCTCGCCCGCCTGCTGGAAACCGAGCCGCAGGTCGTCATCCTCGATGAGCCGACCCGCGGCGTCGATGTCGGGGCGAAGTCGGAAATCTATCGGCTGATCGACAACCTGGCCAAGAAAGGCATCGCCATCCTGATGATCTCCAGCGAACTGCCGGAGGTGATCGGCATCGCCGACCGCGTGCTGGTGATGCGCGACGGAACCATTGCCGGCGAGGTGACGGCGTCGGAGGGCGAGCCGCTGCGGCAGGAAGCGATCATGGAACTTGCAACGGGAGCGGCTCAGCGATGACCGACAAGGTGGCCGACACGATGAAAGCGGACGACCGGGCGGTCGGCAGGAGCAGGAGGTGGCGTACCGCCATCGCCGCACTCGGCATGCTGCCGATCCTGATCCTGCTGGCGGTCGGCTTCCAGTTCATCAATCCGCGCTTTTTCACCCAGACCAATCTGCTGATCGTCATGCAGCAATCGTCGATCAACATCGTGCTGGCCGCCGGCATGACCTTCGTCATCCTGACCGGCGGCATCGACCTGTCCGTCGGCTCGATCCTTGCCGCCTCGGCGATGGTGGCGGTGATGGTGTCGCTGGTGCCCGATTGGGGACTGCTGGGCGTGCCCGCGGCCATTCTCGTCGGGCTCGGTTTCGGCGTCATCAACGGGCTGCTGATCGCCTATATCAAGCTGCCGCCCTTCATCGTCACGCTGGGATCGCTGACCGCCGTGCGCGGCGTCGCCCGCCTGCTCGGCCAGGACACGACGGTGTTCAACGCGGACCTGCCGTTCGACTTCATCGGCAACGGTTCGCTGTTCGGCATTCCGTGGCTGGTAATCATCGCGCTGGCGGTCGTCGTCCTGTCCTGGCTGGTGCTCAAGCGCACCGTGCTCGGCACCTGGATCTACGCCGTCGGCGGCAACGCCGAGGCCGCCAGGCTGACCGGCATCAAGGTGCCGCTGGTGCTGCTCTTCGTCTACGGCGTTTCCGGCCTTCTGGCCGGCCTTGGCGGCGCCATGTCGGCGGCCCGGCTCTATGCCGCCAACGGGCTTCAGCTCGGCCAGTCCTACGAACTCGACGCCATTGCCGCAGTCATCCTCGGCGGCACCAGTTTCGTCGGCGGTGTCGGCTCGATCTGGGGCACGCTGATCGGCGGCCTGATCATCGCCGTGCTGTCCAACGGGCTCATCCTCGCCGGTGTTTCGGACATCTGGCAGTACATCATCAAGGGATTGGTCATCATCGTGGCGGTCGCCCTCGACCGTTACCGGCTCCAGGCAGGAGCAAGAACGTGATGGCCCTTAGTCGCCGGCATCCAACGAGCCGGTTTCATGTGTAACGCACCGTGAGAGGCGCGGGGCATCAGGAGGAAAATAAAACAATGAAGACCATCGCTAAACTGCTCTGCGGCGTCGCCCTTACGGCCGCCGTCATCGCGCCGGCATCGGCAAAGGATCTGAACAAGGTCGGCATCTCGGTCGGACTGCTCGGCAACCCGTTCTTCGTCGCCACCATCAAGGGCATCGAGGACGCGGCCAAGAAGATCAACCCGAATGTGCAGGTGACATCGGTATCGGCCGACTACGATCTCAACAAGCAGGTATCGCAGGTCGATTCCTTCATCGCTGCCGGTGTCGACGTCATCATGCTCAACGCAGTCGATGCCAAGGCGATCGCGCCGGCGGTGAAGAAGGCGCAGGCGGCCGGCATCGTCGTTGCCGCTTTCGACGTTTCGGCGCCGGGCGCCGACGTCACCGTGATGACCAGCAACGTCAAGGCCGGCGAAGAGGCGTGCCAGTATCTGGTCGATAATACCGGCGGCAAGGGCGACTATGTCATCCTCAATGGCCCGGCCTCGTCGTCGATCCTGGAGCGGGTCAAGGGCTGCAAGGACGTGCTGGCAAAGCACCCCGACATCAAGATCCTTTCCGACGACCAGAACGCCGAAGGCTCGCGTGACGGCGGCCTGAAAGTGTTCCAGTCGCTGCTGACGCGTTTCGACAAGATCGACGCGGTCTTCGCCATCAACGATCCGACGGCGATCGGCGCCCAGCTTGCGGCCAAGCAGCTCAACCGCTCGGAGTTCATCTTCACCGCGGTCGACGGTGCACCCGATATCGAGAAGGAACTCGCCTCCGGCACGTCGATGATCAAGGCCTCGGCCTCGCAGGATCCCTATGTGATGGCCGGCCAGTCGCTGACGATGGCGGCTGACCTGCTTGCCGGCAAGAAGCCGGCCGAGCCGACGGTGCTGCTCGACCCGAAGCTGATCACGGCCGACAATTTGCAGGATTACAAGGGCTGGACCGCGGCTCGCTAAGCCTCCCAAGCCTGGTGCGGTCGGGATGACCGGCCGCACCTTTTTTGTCCGAGCAGCGGATTGCCAAAACCGCTTTGGCCTTGGGTCCGCTACTCCTGGAATGACCGGAGACAATCATGTCGCGCATCGGAATCCACTCATTCGTCTGGTCGGCGAGCTCGGCGCAGGGCGACCTCGAGCGGACGCTGGCCAACACCAGGGAAGCCGGCTTCGACCTGATCGAATTCTCCTATCTCGACCCCGCCAATGTCGACATTGACGGCTTGGCCAAGCGGATCGCCGATCTCGGCCTCGGCGTTGCGATCAGCATTGGACTGCCGGCCGACGGCGATATTTCGAGCGCCGACAAAACGATTGCCGCGCACGGCGTCGAAATCCTGGAACGTACGATCGCGCTGACCCGCGATCTCGGCGGCCAGAAGGTTGCCGGCATCCTCAGCACCAGCCACGGCTTGCAGAGCGAGGCGCCGACGCGTGACCAGTGGAACCGCAGCGCCGGCACGCTGGCCGAGGTGGCGGACACGGCAAAATCAGCCGGCGTCACCCTCAACCTCGAAATCGTCAACCGCTTCGAAAGCAATCTGCTCAACACCGCCGCGCAAGGCATGGCCTTCATCGCGGACAGCGGCTCCGACAATATCTTCCTGCATCTCGACAGCTTCCACATGAACATCGAGGAGGCCGATGTCGGCTTGGCCATTCGCAATGCGGTCGGGAAGATCGGCTATGTCCATATCGGCGAGAGCCATCGCGGTTTCCTCGGCACCGGCAATATCGATTTTGCCGCGATATTCGATGCGCTGACCGCCATCGGCTACAGCGACGACCTCAGCTTCGAATCCTTCTCCTCGGAAATCGTCGACGAGAACCTGTCGCGGAAAACCGCGATCTGGCGCAATCTGTGGACCGACAATATGGAGCTGGCCAAACATGCGCGCCGCTTCATTGCGCTCGGACTGGAGACGGCACGGCGCAAGGCCGAGCTTGTTTCCGCAACGCACCCGCAGTTCCGAAATCGATCTGGTTAGGCCAGAGGCGCTATATTAGCCGGCAAAACGCGGCCCAAGTTCCTCGATGCGGCGGATCATCGCCTGGAAATCCTCCAAGATGCGCTGGTGCAAGTGAACCGCCAGTTCCGGGTATTCCTCGAGGATGCGGCGGAACATCTTGCGGCTGAGCCGCAGCACTTCCGAATCGATTTCGGCGGAGGCGCTGGTCAGCCGGTTGGTGTCGGCGATCAGCGCCAGTTCGCTGAGTATGGTGCCGGGGCCGGCGGTGCCGATCGGGATGCGCTCGCCGTCGTGCTCGCGGTAGAGCACGATGCGGCCGCTGACCACGATGTAGGCCGAATCAGCCTCGTCGTCCTCGCGGTAAAGCTTGTGGTCGGCTTTCAACATGGTGGTTTCGGCGCCGAAGGCGAGCAGACGCAGCTGTTCCTGCGTAAAGCCCTCGAAGAGCCTCACGGTGGACAGGATGCGGATGTCGTCATCCAGCGCCATCTAGCTATGTCCCCGAACCGTCAGTCCGACTCCTCCCCTACGAGGCCGATCCAAAACCACCTCCAGCCTCAGGACCGTACCCGAAAAGCGCCCCGCCCGGATCGCTTATTTGAATAATGAAATGTTTAAGGAACCAGCTTGTAGCCGCCGCTTTCTGTCACGAGAATTTCCGCGTTGGAAGGATCGCGCTCGATCTTCTGGCGCAGCCGGTAGACGTGAGTTTCGAGCGTATGCGTGGTGACGCCGGAATTGTAGCCCCAGACTTCCTCCAGCAGCACGTCGCGGGTCACCACCTTCTGGTCGGCACGGTAGAGATATTTGATGATCGAGGCTTCCTTTTCGGTCAGCCGCACCTTGGCGCCGCGCGGGTCGATCAGAAGCTTCTGGCTGGGCTTGAACGTGTAGGGGCCGACCGAGAAAGTGGCGTCCTCGCTCTGTTCGTGCTGGCGCAACTGCGCGCGGATGCGGGCCAGCAGCACGGCAAAACGGAACGGCTTCGTCACATAGTCGTTGGCGCCGGCCTCGAGGCCAAGGATGGTGTCGGAATCGGTATCATGGCCGGTCAGCATGATGATCGGCGCCTTGTAGCCGCCCTTGCGCAATATCTTTACCGCCTCGCGGCCATCCATGTCGGGCAGGCCGACATCCATGATGAGCAGGTCGATGAGCCCGCCACGCGCCGTGGCGACGCCTTTGGCGGCGGTCGCTTCCTGCAGGACATCGAATTCCTCATAAAGCGACAATTGCTCGACAAGGGTGCCGCGCAGGTCGTCATCGTCGTCGACGATCAGAATGGTGCGTGAAGTCATGGATCAATCCGTTGTTTTGAAAAGAGATTTCAGTTGACCGCTGCCTGTTTATGCGGAAGCTGACCGGCACAACAGCCGTTCACAGTGATTTGTTCCGTGGCACGATCATACAAGAAAAAACACGATCGCAATGCAGTCGGCGCAATTTTGCCGAAAGGGCTCACCGTGCTCACCGTGCGCGCGCGCCCCGGCCAACCCAGCCAGGGCTTTCTGCAGGCCGGCAAACTGGTGTTTCCATGTGCGCTGGGGCATGGCGGCATCTCGGCCGGCAAGCGCGAGGGCGACGGCGCCACGCCGCTTGCCTCGATGCGGATATTGTCGGGATATTTTCGCGGCGACCGTTTTGCCGGCGGCCGCCGGACGCCGCTGGCGATGACGCCGATCGGCCGCGACCTCGGCTGGTGCGAAGTGCCTGGGGACCGCAACTACAACCGCCCGGTCAAAATCCCCTATGGCGCCAGCCATGAGCGGATGCTGCGCACCGACGATCTCTATGACGCCTGCCTGGTGCTGGACTGGAACATTGTGCCGCGCCGGCGCGGGCGCGGCAGCGCCATCTTCTTCCACCTGGCGCGCCCCGGCTTCACGCCGACGCAAGGCTGCGTCGCGGTAACGGCCCGCACCATGGCACGGCTGCTGCCGCTGCTGTCGGAGCGGACGGTGGTAAGGGTGGTGAGGTAGTGAATAGTGAATAGTGAGTGGTGAGAAGCGATCGATAGGGACATGTGCAGGCGCACCGCCTAGCTTCCCATTCACCATTCACCATTCACCATTCACTACTGCCCTATCCGCTTCCTCGGCCTCTGCCAACCGATGTCGAGAAGGCCGAGCCGGCCGAGTTCGCGGTCCATGGCGCGTGCGATGTCCTTGCGTTCGCCGCCGATGTCGCGCAGCTGGCGATCGGAGAGATCCTCGACATTCTCGTAGGGAAGATTGACCGCGATTTTTGCATGCCGAAGCCAGTCAAGCATGGCGCGCAGCCAGGCCGGGCGGAGGATTCCAGAGCGCAAGGCGATGTCAGACATGGTGCAATCCGCTTCTCCGGACATCAAATCCGGTTTGATGTTTCTTCGATGCTCAGAGCATGGCGGATTGAAATTCAAACGGGAAACGAGTAGTTTTTTCTGCATCTTCAAGTTTTGTTTGAGGATTGGAATGCTCGACCGAACCCTCCTCGTCTGGCATTGATGGCGCGCCTGCTGCCTGGAACCCGTGCGCTGCGGACGCTGGAGGCAGCGGCGCGGCACCTCAATTTCACCCGCGCCGCCGACGAGCTCGGCCTGACGCCGGCAGCGGTCAGCCATCAGATCAAGGAAATCGAGGATCAGCTCGGCATCGTGCTGTTCACACGCACCAGCCGCACGATCCGGCTGACCGAGGCGGGCGCGGTGCTGTTCGAAGCTTCGACCGATGCGCTCGACCTGCTTGGCCGGGCCGTCTCACGGGCGCAGAAGACGGCGCGCGGATCGGCGCTGCTGAAGGTCACCCTCGATGCGCAATTCGCGACGAAGTGGCTGATGCGGCGCGTCGACGATTTTCGCAAGCAGCATCCGGCAATCGAGCTGCGTTTCGACATCAGTTACGAGGTGCGCGACTTCGATCGCGACGACGTCGATCTCGGCATCCGTTTCGGCACCGGCAAATATCCGGGGCTTCGCTCGCACCGGCTGTTCGAAAACGTCATCATCCCCGTCTGCAGCCCGGCCTTGCTGCGGGGGGGGCCGCGGCTGAAAGAGCCGCGCGACCTGTTTCATCACACGCTGGCCCATATCGAGTGGTCGCGCCAGGGCGTCACCTGGCCGAACTGGAGCATGTGGATGGCGGCGGCGGGCGTCGACGATTTCGACGACAGCCGGACCATCGTGTTCGGCAATTCGACCGATGCCGTCCAGGCCGCGCTCGACGGCAACGCGGTCGCGCTCGCCGATTTCGCCATGGTGGCAAACGACCTTTCGGAAGGTAGGCTGATCCGGCCGTTCGAACTCGGCATCAAGGTCGCGCCCGAATTCGCCTATTTCCTGGTCTATCCGGAGACCGCGGCGAACGATGCGCGCATCGTCGCCTTTCGCGATTGGCTCCTCGAGGAAATCGCCAGGACCCCGACCTGACGGTCAGCCCGCCGCCGCGCCGAACCAGCCGATCACCGCGCCGATGAGAAGCAGCACGCCAAGCCAGTGACCAACATCGATGAGCGTCAGATCCCAGCCGAAACCTTCGTAGCGATGGTTGACCGAAAGCGTGGTGGCGACGAACCCCAGCCAGAGAACGAAGCCGAAGATCACCCCGGCAAGCAGGCTCGGTTCGCCGCCGGTCACGGCGCCGATGATCAGCGACATGACCAGCGCCATGACGATCTCCGCGACGAAGGAGACGACGAAGGGTAGCATCGATTTGCTCATCGTCGCCGGATCAAGCTTGGCGGCCTTCAGCCACGGCTTGCTCAAGCCCATGTACCAGGCCGCGCCGAACAGCCACGCCACGACGGCGGCGACGATTACCGCCAGCCAATTGATTGCTGAAAAATCCATGGTTCCCTCCGGTCGATTGCGCGATGGAACGCCTCTTCGGCGATGCCGTCAAGCAAGGCGCCAGACGGTGGTGCGCTTGACCTCGGCGTCTTCCAGCGCGCGGGTCACCGCCACTTCGTAGACGGCAAGCGGTTCCAGTCCCGCCCTCGGCAGATAGGAACGGCCGGGATCGCCGACGAGGATGTCGCCGCCGCGCGCCTTCAACGCCGCGAACCACGGCATCAGCCTGTCGGCGAAAGTCTTGTCATAGAAGACGTCGCCGGCCAGCACCACGTCCCAGCCCGCATCGGTGCCGATGCAGTCGCCGACGAGGAATTTTATCTCGGTCCCATTTGCCTCGGCATTGAGGCGGATCGCGGTCGCGCAGAATGGGTCTATATCGGCGGCGATCACCTCGGCAGCTCCGGCCTTCACCGCGGCAATGGCGACAAGGCCGGAGCCGGAGGCGAAGTCCAGCACGCGCTTGCCGCGCACCGCCGCCGGATTGTCGAGGATGTAGCGGGCAAGGCCTTGGCCGCCGGCCCAGGCAAAAGCCCAGAAGGGCGGCGGCAGGCCGATTTCGGTCAGCTCGTCCTCGGTCCGCCGCCACAGTTCGTGCGCCTCGTCGGCCAGGTGCAGGCGGATCTCCGGCACATGTGGCGGCGCCATCAGCGCCGTGTTGTCGAGGATGAATTTCCTGGCGCTGTCCGGCGTCAGCGCCGTCATGGCGCCGGCGTCAGGCCGCCCATGCGGCAAACCTCTTGCCATTCGGCCGGCGTCACCGGCTGCACAGACAGCCGCCCGAGCCGCACCAGCGCCATGTCGGCCAGCTTTTGATTGGCCTTGGCTTGCTCCAGCGTCACCGGCTTCGGCATGGCCTTGAAGGCGCGGATGTCGACGCACTCCCAGCGGGGATCGTCGGTGGTGCTGTCCTGATGGGCCAGAGCGCAGACTTCGGCGATGCCGACGATGTCGAGCCCGTCATTGGAATGGTAGAAGAAGCCGAGATCGCCGATCTGCATCGCCTTCATGTTGTTGCGCGCCGCATAATTGCGCACGCCGTCCCATTGCGTGCCGGCCTTGCCCTTGGCCTTGAGGTCCTCGAAGGAGAAGACCGAAGGTTCGGATTTGAACAGCCAGTAGTTCATTGTGTTGCTCCTCCTCAGGTGCCGCCGCGACTAAAAGCGCGTCGCGTTCGACCGGCCTCATGCGACGCGCTTTAGGTTCTTGTTGTATGCATGTCGTTATCACAAAACCGCTGCACACTTTTGCGCGACATGCATCAGATATCCGTCGGCTTGTTGAAGCTCCAGTTCCACTGGCGGATTTCGACGCTTTCGAACAGCCCTGCCTTGGTATAGGGATCGGCCGCCGACAGGGCTTTTGCCGCAGCCAGATCGGGCGCCTCGACAACGGCGAGAGTGCCGTTCGGCTTGCCGTCGGCGTCGAGGAACGGGCCGGCGAAGGCCAATTTCTTGTCGCCGTTCAGCCCTTCCAGGAAGGCAAGGTGCTTGGGCCGCGTATCGAGCCGCACCTGCAGCCTTCCTGGCTTGTCCTTGCAAATCAACGCAAACAGCATCTTTCCATCTCCGCAATCGTTCGCGATTACATGTCGGTTTCGGTCTTGAGTGGCCTTGTCATCAACGCCGACACAGCCTGGTCTATGGTTATGGTGCCGTCCAGTATGGCGGCGACGGCGGCGATGATCGGCGCGTCGATCCGGCGCTCGCCGGCGATGCGGGCGGCGATTGCCGCCGTCGGCACGCCTTCGGCCAAAGGCAGGCCGGCAAGCGGCTTGCCTTGCCCCAGCGCCAGCCCATAGGCGAAATTGCGCGACTGCGCGGACGAGCAGGTGAGCAGCAGGTC
This sequence comes from Mesorhizobium sp. M0808, assembly GCF_040320025.1. Lineage (NCBI taxonomy): Bacteria > Pseudomonadati > Pseudomonadota > Alphaproteobacteria > Hyphomicrobiales > Phyllobacteriaceae > Mesorhizobium > Mesorhizobium sp. M0808. The sequence goes on along the minus strand of NZ_JAMYOX010000005.1, from coordinate 78,686 downwards.
GCCGAGGCCGGAAAGCCCCATCAGCGTCTCCGGCCTGGCGCCAAAGGCGGCGCCGATGCGGCGCAATTCGACGAAGCCGCGCGTCACCATCGCCGCCTGGGCGCTGGCACCGAGCCCGGCGCCGGTGACGGCACCCGCGGCAATGGCAAAGACGTTCTTCAGCGCGCCGCCGATCTCGACGCCGATTAGATCGTCGCTCGAATAACAGCGCAGATTTTCCGCCGAAAAGCGGGCGGCAAGGTCGGTGGCCAGAGCCTCGTCGCGGGCGGCGACCACGACGGCCGTCGGCAAGCCCCTGGCGACGTCGGTGGCAAAGCTTGGGCCGGACAAAGCGGCGACCGGATTTGCCGGCAGTATTTCCTCGGTGATGGACGATAGCAGCGCGCCGGTGTCGCGCTCGATGCCCTTGGCGCAGAGGACCAGCGGGACGCCTTTCGGCATATGGCTGGACGCGGCCGTCAGCATAATCCGCAACGATTGCGCCGGCGCTACCGCCAGAACGCAGTCGGCACCGTCGAGCGCCGCCTCGATGTCGCTCGTCGCCACGATGCCGGGATCGAGCGCGATGCCCGGCAGATAGCGCGGATTTTCGCCACGGTCGACCGCCGCGACGGTCTCCGGGTCGCGCGCATAGAGGCGGACGAAATGACCGGCGCGCAGCGTGGCCAGCGCCAGCGCCGTGCCCCAGGCGCCGCCGCCGAGCACGGCGACGCGCCAGCCGCTTGGCGCCTTGTGCTCGCTGCCGGTCATGCCTTGGCCCCACGCCGGCCCGAGCCGACCATCGGGGCCGAGACGCTGTCCAGCGGCCAGCGCGAGCGCGGCACGAAATCGGCGGCGTTTTCACCTGATATGCCGGCGCGCAAGCGCTCGATGCCGGCCCAGGCGATCATCGCCGCATTGTCGGTGCAGAGGTTAAGCGGCGGCGCGACGAAGCTGAACCCGGCCTGCTCGCACAGGCCCTGCAATGTCGCCTTGATGGTCCGATTGGCGGCCACGCCGCCGGCGACAACCAATGCAGGCTCGGCCTTGTCCGGGAATTGCTGACGGAACCGGGTCAGCGCCCGCGCAACACGGTCGCCCAGCGCATCCGCCACCGCCGCCTGGAACGAGGCGCAGATATCGGCAACATCCTGGTCGCTCAGCGGGGCGATCGCGGTGGCTGCCTGGCGGACCGCGGTCTTGAGGCCGGAGAAGGAAAAATCGGGCTGCACAGAGCCCTTCATCGGGCGCGGAAAGGCGAAACCCGTCGCGTCACCGGTTGCCGCCGCCTTCTCGACATTCGGTCCGCCCGGATAGGGCAGGCCGAGCATCTTGGCCGTCTTGTCGAAGGCCTCGCCAAGCGCGTCATCGATCGTCGTCGCCCAGCGCTGGTAGTCGCCGACGCCGCGCACGGCGACGATCTGGGTATGGCCGCCGGAGACCAGCAGCAAGAGGTAGGGAAAGTCGAGCCCGTCGGTCAACCTGGCCGTCAGCGCGTGGCCTTCGAGATGGTTGATGGCGATCAGCGGTTTTTTTGCTGCCGCGGCGATTGCTTTGGCCGTCATCAGGCCGACGATCAGCCCGCCGACAAGACCGGGACCGGCGGTGGCGGCAATCGCATCGATATCGGCGAGGTCGACGCCGGAATCGGCGAGCGCTGCCTCGATGATGCCGTCGAGCGCCTCGACATGGGCGCGCGCGGCGATCTCCGGCACGACGCCGCCGAAAGCAGCATGCTCCTCGATCTGGCTGAGCACGATGTTCGACAGGATTTGCGGCGTGCTGCGACCGTCCAGCGCCACCACACTGGCGGCGGTCTCGTCGCAACTCGTCTCGATGCCCAGAACGCGGATCAATTCGTCGCTGTCCAAAAATCGTACAGATTGTACTGTCGGCCTTTCCCCGATAGGAGAAAACCCGAAAACCTGCCGGGGGTTATCACGGACGGCGCGTCATGCAAACAACCTTGAAAATCGGAACACGCGGCAGCCCGCTGGCGCTGGCGCAGGCGCATGAAACGCAGGCGCGACTGATGGCGGCGCATGGCATGCCGGCGGAAGCTTTCGAGGTGGTCGTCATCTCGACCAGCGGCGACCGCATCCAGGACCGGCCGCTGTCGGAAGCCGGCGGCAAGGGCCTGTTCACCAAGGAGATCGAGGAGGCGCTGCTGGCGCGCCGCATCGACATCGCCGTGCATTCGTCGAAGGACATGCCGACGCTGTTGCCCGAGGGGCTGGACCTGTCCGCGTTCCTGCCGCGCGAGGACGCGCGCGATGCCTTCATCGGCAAGGCGGCGCGAACGATTGCCGGCCTGCCGCAAGGCGCCAGGGTCGGTTCGTCGTCGCTGCGGCGCCAGGCGCTGATCCGGCGGATGCGGCCGGACGTCGAAGTGGTGATGTTTCGCGGCAATGTGCAGACGCGGCTGCGCAAGCTCGACGACGGCATCGCCGATGGCACCATCCTCGCCTATGCCGGGCTGAAGCGGCTCGGGCTCGAAGACGTCGTCACCGACCTGATGCCGCTCGAGGTCTTTCCGCCGGCGCCGGGGCAAGGCGCGATCTGCATCGAAAGCCGCATCGGAGACCGCGACGTGGAACAGATGCTGGCAGCGATCCACGACGGGCCGACCGGCGAGGCGCTGGCCTGCGAGCGCGCCTTCCTGGCGGCGCTCGACGGGTCCTGCCGCACGCCGATCGCCGGACATGCGACGATATCGGGCGGAACGGTTTCCTTTGCCGGGCTGATCATCTCGCCCGATGGCACGCAGTCGCATGAAGTCAGGCTGCAAGGGCCGGCGCAGGAGGCGGCGCGCATTGGCGCGGAAGCCGCGGCGACCGTTCGGGCCAAGGCCGGCGAAACATTCTTCGATGGCTGGACCTGACATGCTCCGCGTCCTTGTGACGAGGCCCGAACCGGGCGCGTCGCGCACGGGGCGCCGGCTTGCGGATGCCGGCTTTCAGCCGATCCTGCTGCCATTGACCGGAACCGTGGCGCTGCCGGTCGATGCCGGCGCGCCCGCTGACGCCGCGGCGGTCGCGGTCACCAGCGCCAATGCCGTTCGCCATGCGCCGAAAGAGGTCATCGCGGCGCTCGCCGGCTTGCCGTGCCACGCCGTCGGCAGGAAGACGGCGGAAGCCGCCCGCGCTGCCGGGTTTCTGTCGGTCAGCGAAGGCCCCGGCAATGCCGAGGCGCTGGCCGATGCGCTTGCTGGCGGTTACGCGGGGCAGACGATCGTCTATCTCTGCGGGCGGGTGCGATTTCCCGACTTCGAGGAAGGGCTGTTGGCGTCGGGCGTTCAGGTCCGCGCCGTCGAGAGCTACGACACCGTTGTCCTGGATTACTCCGACGAGGCCGTTCTTGCGCGCCTGTCCGCCCGGCCGGTCGAGGCGGTGCTGCTCTATTCGGCCAAGGCGGCCACCGCTATGCAGGCCCTGGCTAGCCGGCCGGTGCTGCGCGGTGTTTTTGAAAAAACGCGCTTTTTCGGATTATCGGGGCGCATCGCCGCGGCCTTGGGCGATGTCGCCGAGATCCGGATTGCGCCTGAGCCCAGCGAGGACGCGCTGCTGGGACTTTTGCAGGCGTCGCGCTGACCGGCATCCGCCGCTGCTCTGTGCCAGCTTGTTCCAAAGGTTGGCGCCGCCCCTCACCTGCCTGCCGGCATCGTCTCCCCGTATAGTGACGGGGAGAGGGTGCCTTCGCCGAGGATTTCGCCAACCTCCAGCGTTGCAGAAGAAGCGTCTGGACTCGTGAGAGCCCTTCTCCCCGTCACTATACGGGGAGAAGTGCCCGGCAGGGTGATGAGGGGCAGTGCCAACGTGGATGACTGCGCTCGGGCACATTTTGTTCTTGCTTTGTGCCGGCAGCTATGCTACTAATCTAGTTATGGTGCTAATTGGCTCCAACGACCCGCCCGCCGAGGCGGGTTTTTTGTGTGCCGAGCATGGGCCTTGGCTTGAAACGTGGATTCGGCCCTGCGGCGTTTTGCCAAAACTGAACTCCAGGCCGTGGCGTCATCACGCCGCCCCTTTTCACCGCTTGGTGATGTGCTAGACCCTTCAAACCATCCCGAAGCGAATTTTGCGGAGCCCGAGCATGGTCAAGACGCCGAAGATGCGGCATTCCAAGAGCCGCCGTGAGCCGGTGACCATCGAGCTTGAGCCTGGCGCCGTCTCGCGAGTCGCCGACGAACAGGATGCCGTGACCTCGCAGACCGACGAGGCGCGGGCCGAGGAAGCGGCGAACGCCTCGCAGCCGGAGCCACCTGAAGAGCCGGTGCATGCGGACCAGACCGATCTCGAGCCATGGGAACATGCCGACGCAGCCGCGCCGGCCGGCACGCAAGAGCCGGCGGATGCCGGCGTCGATTCTGCCAGGGAAGCGGAAACCCCTTATCCCGCCGGTTCGGATGCGCCGGCCGGGCGCTCCACGGTTTCCGACTACAGTTTCGAAGATGCATCCAGCGGAACCGGGGCCAACGAACCGGGGATCCCAGGTTCCGGCGAGAAGACAGCTGAGACGAGGGACGACCATATGGCAGCGCTGCCGAAGCGAAGCGGCATCAACGGCATCGCCGCCGGTATTATCGGCGGCGTCATCGCCCTCGCCGCGGCCGGCGGGCTGCAATTTGCCGGCCTGCTCGGTGCGCCGGGGTCGGGCGGCGTGTCGCTCGACGCGGTCAATGGTGAGATCGTTTCGCTGAAACGCGAGGTCGCGGACCTCAGACAGGCGGGCGCCAACAACGACGCATCGGCCAAGGTGGACGGGCTGTCGTCGGCGCTGGATCAGGTCAGGGCGGACGTTGCGACGTTGAAGTCGGCGGTCGAGCAAGGCGGTTCCGGCGACAATGCCGGCCTGGCAGCACTTGGCGACAAGGTAAGGCAGATCGAGACGGCGGTTGCGGCCCTCGGCAAGGCCGGCGGTACGGCGCCGGTCGATCTCGGCCCGCTCAACGAAAGGCTGGCCGCGCTCGATGCGCTGGTGAAATCGGCCGGCGAGACGACAAAGGCGCAGGACAGCCGGCTTGCGGCCCTGGAACAGTCGGTTTCACAGATCTCGGGCAAGGTCGATGCACAGGCTTCGCAGCCGAAGATCGCACTGGCCATTGCCGCTTCGGCGCTCAAGGCAGCGCTCGACCGCGGTGCACCGTTCGCCGCCGAGCTCGAAACCTTTGCCGCGATCTCACCCGATGCACCCGAGATCGCGACGTTGCGCACCTATGCCGAAAAGGGCGTCCCGATGCGCTCCGAGATCGCCGCCGAAGCGGACGGCGCCGCCAACGCGATGGTCGCTGCCGCGACGCCCATCGACCAGAATGCCGGCATCCTGCAGAAGCTGCTGTCCAGCGCCGAATCGCTGGTCAAGGTCAGGCCGATCGGCGCCGTCGAAGGCACCGGCGTTCCGGAAACCGTCGCGCGCATGGAGGTCGCGGTCAACCAGGGCGACTACGCCAAGGCGCTCAGCGAATACGAAACCCTGCCTGAGGCGGCCAAGGCCGCCGGCGCCGACTTTGCCGGCAAGCTGAAAGCGCGGATGGAGGTCGAGACGCAGATCGATTCGCTCATCGCCGGCGCGATGAAGGCGTGAGGAACCCAATGATCCGCATCCTCGCCTTCCTTGCCGCCGTCTTTGCGCTCGGGCTCGGCTTCGCCTGGCTGGCCGACCGGCCGGGCGAAATGCTCGTCACCTTCAACGGCTATCAATACCAGGTCAGCCTGATGGTCGCGGCGGTGGCGGTCGTTGCCGTGGTTGCCGCGGTGATGATCGTCTGGTGGCTGGTCAAGGCGCTGTGGAACAGCCCCTATACGATCTCGCGCTATTTCCGCGTGCGTCGCCGCGACCGCGGCTACCAGGCGCTGTCGACCGGGATGATCGCCGCCGGCGCCGGTGACGGCGCGCTCGCCCGCAAGAAGACCAAGGAAGCGGCAAAGCTGATCCGCTCCGATCAGGAGCCACTGATCCAGCTGCTCGACGCGCAGGCCTCGCTGCTCGAAGGCGACCATGAAGGCGCCCGCGAAAAGTTCGAGACCATGCTCGATGATCCCGAAATGCGGCTGCTCGGCCTGCGCGGGCTTTATCTCGAGGCCGAGCGGCTCGGCGACCGCAACGCAGCCCGCCACTATGCCGGCCGTGCCGCGGCGGTGGCGCCGCAACTGGCCTGGGCGGCCGAATCGACGCTGGAAGACCTGACCGGACGCGGCGACTGGGATGGCGCGCTGAAACTGGTCGACGCCCAGAAGTCGACCCGGCAGATCGAGCGTGACGCCGCCAACCGGCGCCGCGCCGTGCTGCTTACCGCCAAGGCGCAGGCGCTGATCGACAGCGATGCTAATGCCGCCCGGACGGCGGCTCTGGAAGGCAACCGGCTGCGGCCGGATTTCGCGCCGGCGGCGGTCGTCGCGGCGAAATTGCTGTTTCGGCAGAACGACGTGCGCAAGGGCTCGAAAATCCTCGAGGCGGCGTGGAAGGCCGAGCCCCATCCGGAGATCGCCGAACTCTACATTCATGCCAGGCCGGGCGATGCCGTGCTCGACCGGCTGAACCGGGCAAAGAAGCTGCAGGAACTGAAGAAGAACCATGCCGAGGCCTCGCTGGCCGTGGCGCGCGCCGCGCTCGATGCCCAGGAGTTTTCAACCGCCCGTCGGGAGGCTGAAGCCGCCATCCGCATCGATCGCCGCGAAGGCGCCTATCTGCTGCTGGCCGATATCGAGGAGGCCGAAACCGCCGACCAGGGCAAGGTGCGGCAGTTGCTGTCGAAAGCGGTGAGAGCGCCGCGCGACCCGGCCTGGGTCGCCGACGGCGTCGTCTCCGAGCGCTGGGCTCCGATATCGCCGATCACCGGCAGGCTCGACGCATTCGAATGGCGGGCGCCGATGGAGCGGCTCGGACAGTTGATCGACGGTCATGAGGATACGCCGGAGGCGCCGGTGCCGGCCATCGCGGCTCCAGCCAGGCCGGTACAGGAAAGAGCCGGGACGATCGAGCACACGGCGGAGACACCGGGCACAGCGACCGAGGAGAAGACGGACGACCGTGCCGGCGAGGATCATGTGACACCAATCACCGCGGCGGCGTTTGCCCAAGTGCCGGAAGATGCCGAGGCCGTCGAGCCGGCGCAGGAGCTGACGCGGCTGCCCGACGACCCCGGCGTCGATCCAGACGACGCGGCGGATAAATCGACGCGCCGGTTTCGTTTGTTCTGATCAGGGTCGAGTGGACCCGGGCTTATTGGGAATGATTTGATGTTCGAACGCGTTTTGTCGTTTCTAAGGGATCTGCCGTCCGGTGGTGGCGCCAGCCCCAGCGCCGACGATCCGCGCATTGCCGCGTCCGCCCTGCTTTTCCACGTGATGAACGCCGACGGGGTGCGCCAGGATACCGAATGGGAACGGTTCAAGAAGGTGCTGGCGGAAAGCTACTCGATCAGCGGCGACGAACTCGACGCATTGGCGGCTGCCGGCGAGCGGGCCGACAATGAGGCGATCGACCTCTACGCTTTCACCAGCGTGCTCAAGCGCCATCTCGACGCCGAGGCGCGAAAGGCCTTCATCGGCCTGATGTGGGAGATCGTCTATGCCGATGGCGAGCTGCACGAGCTCGAGGACAATACCGTGTGGCGGGTCGCCGAGCTGATCGGCGTCGAACGTCGCGACCGTGTCGAGGCGCGCCTCAAGGCGGCCGCCGCGGCTCCTGGTGCTGCCGGAACCTCAAGCGACGAATAGACAGGATCCCGCCTTCCAATGCCGCCCAAGCCAAGTCCGAGACCAAAGATCCTGATCGTGCTGCATCAGGAGCATTCGAGCCCCGGACGGGTCGGCCATATGCTTATCGAGGAAGGCTTCGATCTCGACATCCGCCGACCGCCGCTCGGCGAGGCCTTGCCGCAGACGCTGGATGGCCATGCCGGCGCCGTGGTGTTCGGCGGGCCGATGAGCGCCAATGACGGCGACGAGTTCGTCCGCCGCGAGACCGACTGGCTCAAAATTCCGCTCAACGAGAACCGGCCGCTGCTTGGCATCTGCCTCGGCGCGCAAATGCTGGTCAAGCATCTCGGCGGCAGGGTCCAGGGCCATGGCGAGGGCCTCGTCGAAATCGGCTGGTATCCGCTGAAGGCGACCGAAGCGGGCAGCAGGCTGATGCATTGGCCGGAGATGGTCTATCAGTTCCATCGCGAAGGCTTTTCGCTGCCGAAGGACGCGACGCTTTTGGCGACGGCCGAAACCTATCCCAACCAGGCCTTCCGCTATGGCGACAATGCCTGGGGCATTCAGTTCCATGGCGAATTGACCCGGGCGATGATGCAGCGCTGGGTGGTGCGCGGCGCGCACCGCTTCGAACTGCCCGGCGCGCAGCCCGGTCGCGACCATCTCGGCGGCCGGCTGATCTGGGACATGCACCTCAAGCGCTGGCTCGGCGAGTTCCTGCCGATGATTTTCGGCAAGCCGGCGCTGCGGTAATCAGTTTCGCCCCCTGAGATGACGCACCTTGCGCAGCTGCGGGAACAGCACCGCCCACAGGCCGGCAACAGCGATCGCCCCGACACCCCCGACCACCACGGCCGGAACCGTGCCGATCAACGCCGCCATGGTACCGGCGCGGAATTCGCCGAGCTCATTGGAAGCGCCGACAAACACCTGGTTGACAGCGTTGACGCGGCCGCGAACGTCGTCCGGCGTCCACAGCTGGATCAGCGTCTCGCGGATATATACGCTGAACATGTCGGTGGCGCCGAGCAGCGCAAGGGCCGCAATCGACAGCCAGGTGATGGTCGAGAGGCCGAACAGAACCGTGAACGCGCCGAACAGCGCGACGAAGCCGAGCATGACAAGGCCGGCATGGTTGCGGATCGGGTGTCCGGCCAGCCAGATGGCGACGCAGATGGCGCCGACGCCGGGCGCCGAGCGCAACAGGCCGAGCCCCCATGGGCCGAGTTCGAGGATATCGCGCGCGTAGACCGGCAGCAGCGCCGAGGCGCCGGACAGGAGCACCGCAAACAGATCGAGCGAAATCGCGCCGAGCACGATCTTTTCGCTCCAGATATAGCCGAAGCCGGCGAACAGGGTCTGTACCGTCGGCCTGTCGGTCCGGCTGCGCTGGGCAGGCTTCGGGATGGTGAAGATCAGCACGGCGGCAACCAGCATCAGCACGGCGGCGGTGGTGTAGGCGGCTTCGGCTGAAAGCCCGTAGAGCAGGCCGCCGGCGACCGGCCCGACGATGGCTGCCGTCTGCCAGGCGGACGAGTTCCAGGCGATGGCGTTGGCGAAATCCTCGGGCGGCACCAGATTGGCGAACAGCGATGAGGAGGCCGGCCCGAAGAAGGCGCGCGCGATGCCGAACATGGCAAACACGATGAAGACCGGCATCGGCCCGGAGAGGCCGCGTAGCGTCAGCAGCAGCAGGGCCAAGGCGCAGCCCGCCTCGACCAGCACCGCCAGCGCCATGATCAGCCGGCGCCCGAAACGATCGGCAACGTCGCCGGTGACCAGCACCAGCAGCAGCGAAGGCAGGAACTGGACGATGCCGACAAGGCCGAGGTCGAACGGGTCGCGGGTGAGATCGTAGATCTGCCAGCCGACGGCGACCGACACGATCTGGGTGGAGAATGTCGAGAGGAAGCGCGCCGCCCAGTAGCTCAGGAACGGCCGGTGGCGAAAGGCGGCATAGCGCTGGTCGGATGGTACTTGGGATTCTGTGGTCATGGAATAAGGCCCCGTGGCGGCGATGTCGGCCGGCGGGGCACTTCCACGATGGGCGCTGGTCCGGCCAAAAGAGCCTTTAGCGCAGTTCGGCCGGAGGCGCGCGCAAAAATCCGGCCTGGATCAAGGAATTTTCAGGCTGCCATACCAATTGCGGGCGGCAACCACGCTCGGCGGAGATGGAGAGGGTTATTTGGCGCGCAGGTCGAGTTCCTTCGCGCCCCCCTCTGTCCTGCCGGACATCTCCCCCTCAAGGGGGGAGATTGGACGTCGCGACGTCCTTCGCCAGTCTCCGGCTTCGAAGGCAATTTGTACGTTCAAAGATTTGTACGTTTAAAGAGTAGCGCCATCGGCGAGGCAGCTGATCTCCCCCCTTGAGGGGGAGATGTCCGGCAGGACAGAGGGGGGCGCTGTCCCGCCAATCTTCGAGGCTTGCGTTTGCAGGGCTTCGAACGATGCTTTAGGCCGTCGCCTTGGCCTTCCTGCCCCGGCCCTTGACGGGCGCGGGCGGGGCGGCTTTGCGGCCGAGGCCGATCGCCTTGGCCAGTTGCGAACGCGAGGCCGCGTAGTTGGGGGCGACCATCGGGTAGTCCGACGGCAGGCCCCATTTGGCGCGATAGGCGTCGGGCGTCAGCCCGAAATGAACGCCGATATGGCGCTTCAAGGATTTGAACTTCTTGCCGTCCTCGAGACAGATGATGTAGTCCGGCGTCACCGATTTCTTGGGATTGACGGCGGGCGTCAGCGGCGCGGCGACCGGCACTGCCGGTTGCCCGAGCCCGCCTATGGCAGCGCTGACGCTGGCGATGAGGTCGCCGAGGCCGGAAGCCGGCAAGCGGTTCTTCTCGACATAGGCGGACACGATATGGGCGGTCAGCTCGAGCAGGTCGATATTTTTGCGAGCGTTGTTGCTGTCGTCGGTCAATCTATTTCTCCGTCCGTGGGGGTCGCAGAAATTCCTAGTCGGCAAATCTGCGCAATGCAATGACGCCGCACCACGTCACACATTATTTTGAATAATAATACTAACGGCAGCGCGGGATTAACAACCCTGAGCCGGTGCTCGATAATATCAGACAATCAGCAATATCAAATAATCAGGGATTTGTCGCGCCATAGTCGAAATCCGCCCTCGAAGGCGCGTGTGTTGTCGCCGCGTCTGCAATCGGCGGGCAAGTCGGTGAGTTCGTCGACATTGCCGCCGCCGATGACCACGTAATCCGGCTGCATGGCGGCGCGAAGCCGGTCGACCACGTCGAAGACGTGTTTGCGCCATTTCTTCTTGCCGCGCTTTTGCAGGCCGCGTTCGCCGACATAGTCTTCGAAACTGCCGCGCTTCTTGTAGGGAAGATGGGCAAGCTCCATCGGCTGGGCAACGTTATCAACGATCATCGCGGCCCCCAGGCCGGTGCCGAGGCCAAGGAACAGCATGCGGCCGCCCTCATAACTGCCGATGGCCTGCATGAGCGCATCGTTAACGACCTTGACCGGTTTGCCGAACTCGGCGGCGAAATCGCAGCCGACCCAGCCCTTGCCGAGATTGGCGGGTTCGGTCAGCGGCCGGTTGTGGTGCACCGGGCCCGGATAGCCCATCGAGACGACATCGTAGTGCAGCCCTTCGGCGAGCGCCTTCACCGCCGCGACCATCTGCTGCGGCGTAAGCTCCGGTCCGGAAGCGGTCTTGCGCTCGTCGCCGCCGGCGCTGGTGCGGATCTTGACGTGCGAGCCGCCGATATCGATCGCAAGCACGATCTTTTCTTCCTCCGATGCCGGTTGCTTCATCGCCTTGGCCATCGCTTTCGCCTCCCAGAAATCATTTCGCTGGATTGATCCAGCCGTTCTGCGGCCCGAATCCAGCCATGGCTTCGGCCGGCCCCCAGGTCTTTGGCGCGTAGACAAGGGGCGGCGTGGTGTCGCCGAGCACCGGGCCGACGATGCGCCAGGCGAGCTCGCTGGCGTCCTGGCGGGTGAACAGCTGGCCGTTGCCGTTCATGGCGTCGCCGATCAACCGCTCGTAAGGCGGCATGTCGCCCTTCGAATCGTCCAGCGCGGTGAGCTCGACCTGCTCACCGACCATGTCATCGCCGGGCGCCTTGCGCCGGGCTCCGATCGAGATCGCCACCTGAGGATCGATGCGGAAGCGCACGTGATTGCAGTCGCCGGGCTTGATCGGATCGAAGACGTCGAGCGGCGGCCGCTTCAGCCGCACGATGACTTCGGTGGCGTGCACCGGCAGGGATTTGCCGGCGCGAATGAAGAACGGCACATCCTGCCAGCGCCAGGTATCGACGAAAAAGCGCACCGCCGCGAAGGTCTCGACCGGCGAGTTCGGCGCCACGCCCGGCTCCTTGAGATAGCCGTCGAACTGGCCGCGCACCACATCGTCCCTGGTCAGCGTCCGGATCGCCCGCAGGACCTGCACCTTCTCGTCGATGAGATCGTCGGCCGAGCGGCCGACCGGCGGTTCCATGGCGAGCAGCAAGAGGATGTTGAGCAGATGGTTTTCGATGACGTCGCGAATGCAGCCGACCTCGTCATAGAAGCGGCCGCGGCCCTCGACGCCGAAATCCTCGGCCATGGTGATCTGCACGCTCTCGACGTAATTGCGGTTCCAGATCGGCTCGAGGAAGGAATTGGCGAAGCGGAAATAGAGCAGGTTCTGGATCGCCTCCTTGCCGAGATAATGGTCGATGCGGAAGATCGACTTCTCGTCGAAGACCAGATGCAGCACCCGGTTCAGCCAGCGCGCCGATTGCAGATCGTGGCCGAACGGCTTTTCCACCATCAGGCGCGCGCCCTGGGCGGCGCCCGACTGCTCCAGCCCCTGGACGACCACCTCGAACATCGCCGGCGGCACCGCCAGATAGTGCAGCGGCCGCTCAGCGCTGCCGAGCGCGGTCTTCAGCTTCTCGAAGGTCGCAGGCGCCCGATAGTCGCCGCTGACATAGCGCAGCAGCGATGCAAGCCTGGCAAAGATCTTGTCGTCGATGCTGCCCAAGGCGTTGACGATGCCGTCGCGGGCGCGCGCCTGCAGCTTGGCGAGGTCCCAGGGATCGAAGGCGACGCCGATCACCGGCTCGTTCAGCGTCCCTTTGGCCACCATGGCGTAAAGGGCGGGGAAGATCTTCTTGTGGGCGAGATCGCCGGTGGCGCCGAAAAGCACCAGCGTGTCCGATCGTTCCTGGCTCATGGGCGTGCCTCCCTGTCGCCCGTCACGAGCCGGCTTTGGGTTTTTCGACATGGCCGCCAAAGGCATAGCGCATGGCGGACAGAAGCTTGTCGGCGAATTCGGATTCGCCTTGCGAGGAGAACCTGTCGAACAGCGCCGAGGACAGTACCGGCGCCGGCACGCCGGTGTCGATCGCCGCCTTCAGCGTCCAGCGGCCTTCGCCGGAATCCGAGACCCGCCCGCCGAACTGCGTCAACGACGAATCGGCCTTCAGTACGCCGGCCGTCAGGTCGAGCAGCCACGAGCCGATGACGCTGCCGTGCCGCCAGACCTCGGCCACTTCAGCGATGTCGATGTCGAACTGGTAATATTGCGGGTTTTCCAGCGGGCTGGTTTCGGCGTCGACGGTGCGCTGCCGTTTGCCGGCATTCGCCGACTTCAGGATGTTCATGCCTTCGGCATAGGCGGCCATGACGCCATATTCGATGCCGTTATGGACCATCTTGACGAAATGGCCGGCGCCGCTTGGTCCGCAGTGGAGATAGCCGAAGGGAGCGGTTCCGGCATCCTTGCCAGGGGCGGGCGAAGCGGCGTCGGCGCCCGGCGCCAGCGTTGCGAAGACCGGATCGAGATGCTGGACCGCGCTGTCGGGGCCGCCGATCATCAGGCAGTAGCCGCGCTCGAGGCCCCAGACGCCGCCGCTGGTGCCGACATCGACATAGCTCAAGCCTTTCAAGGCGAGGCGTGCGGCGTGGTCGACGGCCTCGTGATAATAGGAATTGCCGCCGTCTATGATGATGTCGCCCGGCTCCATCAGGGCAGCCACCTGGTCGACGATCTTGCCGGTGATCGCCGCAGGCAGCATCAGCCAGGCGCTGCGCGGCTTCGCCAGCTTGCCGACGAACTCCTCCATCGAGGCGGCTCCGACCGCGCCGGCGCTCACAAGCGCGGCGACGCTCGCCGGGTTGATATCGTAGACGACGCATTCGTGGCCATCACGCAGCAGGCGCCGAACCATGTTGGCGCCCATCCGGCCCAGTCCCATCATTCCTATCTGCATAGTCTCGTCCTGCCTTACTTGAGGGATCGATGATCTAGTGGCGCTGTGATTGAAGCATGATCTTTTCCGAAAACCGGTCTCCACTTTGCGGGATCATGCTCTATCCGGTATCGCCGATGCCGACAGAAAAGTCAGCATTCTCCCAATGGCCGCTATCGGGCCAGAAGAAAGTGAAGACAATGCTATTGCCCGGGCTATTGCCCGGAGCAATCTCGGCAACCGGCAATTCCGCAAGATGGATGCCGAAAGCATTCGCGGTGGTCTCGGTGTCATGGACGGTTGCCCAATTGTCGCTGCTCCAATGAACCAGCGCCCGGGCCAGAAGTTCGATGCGCAGCGCCTTGCCTGCCGGGATGGTACGGATCTTGTGGTTGAAGCGCCATGCCCTGAAGCGCGACACCGTCCTGCCCTCGATATAGCGCTTGACGCCTTGCGGCGGCATGTCGAACACCGTGCCGTCGCGCAGCGACCGCAGCAGCTTGATGTGCTCGGAATGCGCCCAGACCAGCGGCTTGGCGCTGCCGGAGGGCCCGCCATGCCGCAATTCGCGCTCCGGCATGTCGGGACCGTCCCAGACCTGCTCCGGTAGCAGGCCGCCCGATCCGGCAGAGTTCTCGAACGTCCTGAGCAGGCTTGCCGCACTATCCCTGCGGCCTGCCGCCAGCTCGTAATGAGCGCGCTCGCCGACCAGCAGCGGCCAGGGCCGGCCCCGGCCGGTTCCATCGAAGGGCGCGCCGTCGGCATGCTCGCCATAGCCATCGCCATTGTAGCGGTACCAGAGCGGGCCCTGCGGCAGTTCGCAGCGCAATTGCGCGTCGATGACCTTGACCGTGTCGAGGATGCGCGGATCGTCGGCTGCCCGCAAGCCGAAGCGGACCAGCGCCAGCGCATCGGGGCTGACGATCGCCTCGGCCGGCCGGTCCGTATCCGCCGGCGGGCGGTTCTTGATCGGGACGTAGCCGTCTTTCGGCGATGCCGCGCCGGCTTTGTCGGGCGGCGCAATGCGGACATAGTGGCCCTCGACGCCGGCTTCATCGCCTGAGGAGCTACCGGCGACGTAGGTCCAGCGTTCGATCTGATCGTTCCAGACATCGGCGGTTTCGCGCAGATAGTTTGCCGGCTCTGTTTTGCCGGCGGCATCGAAGATGTCCGCAGCCGCTAGCAATGCGGCGATCTCGACGGCAAGCGTGAACGGGCTGTAGCCGGCGTCTTCCTCCCAGCGGTCCTCGCCGGTGACCGGACCGTTGCGCACGACATAGGCGGCAGCGCGCTCGATCATCGGCATGAAGGAGGAGAGTGCGGCAGGCGGCAAATGGCCGGCGCGGCGCAGTGCGTCGGCAAGCAGCAGCGGGAAGGCGCATTCGTCCATCTGGATGCCCGGCCAATAGGCCGATCCGTCGAGCCAGGCGTTCTGCGGCCAACGGCCGTCCGGCTCCTGGATCGCGCGCAGATAGCCAAGGATGCGCAAGGCTTCCGCCGGGTCGCCGGCGGCGAGGAAGCCGCCGGCGGTTTCGACCAGATCGCGCGGCCAGACCAGGTGATAGCCGCCGAGGTCGTCGTCGCCCTTGTTGAAGCCCCACGGGATCGACAGGCTGGCGACGGCTGCTCCGGCAGACGACCGATGTGTCGCCAGCACCGCCGTGCTGAGGCGGTAGGGATTGAGGCCGGACGCCGCGTGCCGGTCCAGCGGCAGCAGGCCGGCCTGCCATTTGCGCCATTTTTCGATGTAGGATCTGGCCGCGGGCTCAAAACCTTGCCTCAGGCTGGCGAAAGCAGTTTCCGCCGCCTGTTGAGGCGTCGCGCCGAAGCCCAGTGCCAGCAATATTTTTGGGTTCGCAGCCGAAAAGGCGATCTCGCCGGTCAGCGCGACATTGCCGTCCTCGGCCCTGCGGCAGGCCGGATCGAGCCGGCCGCCTTGACGAAGCTGCTGCCAGCCGTCGGAGACGCCGACATAGCCGGCCGAGCACACCTTCCACGGCAGCGACGAGGCGAGCGCCAGGCAGGTGCCGCGTCCCGATGCAAACAGGACAGGCTGTCCTTCATGGTCGTCGATCCAGGCGGTGTTGCCCATGCCGGCGTTGACGAGGTGCGGTGCCAGCAGCGCGTAGACGCGGTAGTCGGCGGCCGCGCCTTTGAGCGGCGTGAACATAATCTCCTGCAGCAAGACTGGACGTTCCGGATCCGTCAGGATGCGCTTTTCGATCCTGTAGGTTCCATCGCTTGCGGTGTTGACCAGCCGGTAGGCAGGCACCCCGTCCGCCAGGGGTTCGATACTGTGTTCGGCGTCGCGTTTTTCTTCCGAGAAATAGCCGTCGGGTCCGGTGACGATCAGCCCCAGATCGCGGGTGCAGGCGCTGTCGAGGCGCGGGTAGTAGATCTCGTTGAGGATACCGTGGCTGATGGTGAACCAGATCGGGCAGGCCGGCGAGAGCGCGGTGCCGACGCCGCTCTTGGCGCTCGAGGTCCAGCGCGCCGGAATGCCGGGTGCACCCGGAGCAAGGTTCGTCGCCATTCAATCGGTCTCCAGTGCCATCCCTAGACCAGGAGTCGAACCGGTTTCAATGATTGCACCGCAAGTTGATCGCCGGCCATGGATTGCTGTTGACAGCTTGCCGCCTATCTGCATTTGTCTGATAATAGATAAAAAACAAGATTGTGAGCGTATCAGCCAATACCCACCAGCCAGCCATTAACCACCAGTAAGACAGCAACTCACGGGAGGAGTATGACATGAGGAAAATATTCGTTTTGGGGGCTCTTGCGGCGATGCTCGCCGCAGGTACAGCGCTTGCCGACACCAGCGGCAAGAAAATCGCCTTCTCCAACAATTACGCCGGCAATTCCTGGCGGCAGGCGATGCTGGACAGCTACGCCATCGTTACCAAGAAGGCGGTTGCCGACAAGGTGGTCGGCGCCGCGGACGTCTTCACGACGGCCGACAAGGAAGTGCCGACGCAAGCAGCCCAGGTGCAGAACCTGATCCTGCAGGGCTATGACGCGATCGTCATCAACGCGGCGTCTCCGGATGCGCTCAACGGCGCCATCAAGCAGGCCTGCGACGCCGGCATCGTCGTCGTCTCCTTCGACGGCATCGTCACCGAACCCTGCGCCTACCGCGTCGTTGTCGACTTCAAGGACATGGGCAAGCAGGAGGTCGAGCAGATGGCCAAGTTCCAGCCCAAGGGCGGCAACCTGCTGGAAATCCGCGGCCTCGCCGGCACCTCGATCGACGATGCCATCCATGCCGGCATCCTCGAAGGCGTCGCTGCCCATCCCGAGTTCAAGATCGTCGGCTCGGTGACCGGCGACTGGGACCAGACCACGGCACAGAAAGCCGTAGCGACGATCCTGCCTTCGCTGCCGGATGTTGTCGGGGTCGTCGACCAGGGCGGTGACGGCTACGGCGCGGCGCAGGCTTTCGCCGCCGCCGGCAAGCCACGCCCGACCATCATCATGGGCAATCGCCAGGACGAGTTGCAGTGGTGGAAGGAGCAGAAGGAAAAGGACGGTTACAAGACCTGGTCGGCATCGATCGCACCGGGCGTATCGACGCTTGCCTTCTGGGTGGCGCAGCAGGTGCTCGACGGCCGCACCGACGTGCCGCACGACCTGCTGGTGCCCTATCTTGCCTTCACCCAGGACGATTTCGAGGCCGCGCTGCCGAAGATTCCGAAGGGCGGCGTCGCCAGCCACGAATACACGCAGGAAGACGCCGTCGCGGCGATCAAGGCCAACATCAAGTGAGCATGGCACTATTGTTGCCGCCACGGATAACCGGGTATCGTTGAGGGATGCCCGAGGCCAATGCAGACATCATCATGCCGGACGGCGCCGAAAAGCTTTTCGGCGCCGTCAGTTTGGACATCATAAGACTGGACGGAGCCGAAAAACATTTCGGCGCCGTCAGGGCGCTCGCCGGTGTCGATTTCAGCGTTCGTGCCGGAGAATGTGTCGGTCTCGTCGGCCATAACGGCGCCGGAAAATCGACGCTCATGCATATGGTGGCGGGCACGCTTGCCCCCGACAGCGGGCAGATCGCGGTCCGTGGCGGTGTCGAGGCAAGTTATTCGGTGCCGCGCGCGCAGCAGCTCGGCATACGCTGTGTGTTCCAGGAGCTGTCGCTCTGCCCGAACCTCAGCGTCGCCGAGAACACGCGGATCAACCACGCGTCGCTGCATGGCTTCGGCTGGCGGCGCAAGGCGGCCGATCTGATCGCCGCCAAGCTCGACGAGATCTTCCCCGGCCACAGCATCTCGGCATCCGACATCGTCGGTGATCTTTCCATCACCAGCCGGCAGATGGTGGAGGTGGCGCGCGCCTTCACGGTCACGCAGGAGCCGCTCGAGCTGGTTATCCTCGACGAGCCGACATCCTCGCTCGACGCGCATACCGCCGGCCAGCTGCTGGCGTTCGTGCGCCGCTTCATCGCCGCCGGCAAGAGCTGCATCCTGATCTCGCATGTGTTGGGCGAAGTGCTCGGAAATGCCGACCGCATCGTGGTGATGCGCGACGGCAAGGTGGTCGCCGCCGGGCAGGCCGACGCCTTCGACCGCGACAGGCTGGTAACGGCGATGGGCGGAGCGGAGGCGCGCGAGAAGACCGCCGCAGAGATTGCGAGCGGCAAGCCGGAGCCCGGCCCGCTGCGGGTCCGGGCGCGCCCGGCGCGACAGCAGGACGGCAACGAGCTCGTCGCCCGTGCCGGTGAGATCATCGGCCTTGCCGGACTTGCCGGGCATGGGCAGACCGATCTTTTGCTGGCTATCTTTGCTGCGGCTTCCCGTGCCAAGACCGGCATCGAGGTCACCGCGCCGGTGGCGCTGGTTGCCGGCGACCGCCAGTCGGACGGGATTTTTCCGCAATGGTCGATTGCCGAGAACATTGGCATCCGTTCGCTGGCGCGATTGCGCAACGGCCTCTTGGTCTCGCCGCAGCGCGAAGCCGAGCTCGCCGAGTTGTGGCAGCGGAAAATCGGCATCCGTACGCCCGACATGAACAACAACATCTTCTCGCTGTCCGGCGGCAACCAGCAGAAGGCGCTGTTCGCGCGGGCGCTCGGCTCCGACGCCAAGATCGTGCTGATGGACGATCCGATGCGCGGCGTCGACATCGGCACCAAGCTCGAAGTCTACGACCTCGTGCGCGAGGAGGCTCGCCATGGCCGCACTTTCCTCTGGTACACCACCGAAACCGAAGAGCTCGACAATTGCGACCACATCTATGTGTTCAAGAACGGCCGGATCGTCGCCAACCTTCGTCGCGACGAACTGACGGAGGAAAAGATCATCCAGTCGTCGTTCGGCGATGCGGCCTGAGATGACAGCGGTATCCGTCGAGAATGGGCTAAAATCTTCGGCTCGCGCCACGAGGCGGGCGCGCATGCTGCGCAGCCTGCTGCCGGCACTGTCGCTGGCGCTGGTGCTCATCGCCATCGCCTGGCTCAACCCGCGCGCCATCAGCTATTTCGGTTTCAGCCTGATGCTCAATCTGGCGATCCCGATCGCTCTGGCGACGATCGCGCAGATGTTCGTCATCGCCGGCAACGAGCTCGATCTGTCGATTGGCACCTTTGTCGGCTTCGTCGGCTGCGTGACGGCGACATGGCTGAAGGACGCGCCGCTGCTCGGCGTCGTGATCCTGCTCGGGTCGATCGGCGTCTACGCGCTGCTCGGCGCGCTGATCCATCTGCGCAACCTGCCCTCTATCGTGGTGACGCTCGGCATGAGTTTTGTCTGGCAGGGCATGGCCATCCTCATCCTGCCCAAGCCCGGCGGCAAGGCGCCGGACTGGCTGCTGGCGCTGATGGCCTTCAAGCCACCCTTCATTCCGTTCCCGATCATCGCGGCATTGCTGATCGCAGCCGTCGTCCACTTTGGCCTGATGCGCACCTCCTACGGCGTCATCCTGCGTGGATCGGGCGGCAATGCAGCCGCACTCAAACGCGCCGGCTGGTCGCTGCTGCGCACCAAGATCGCCCTGTTTGCGCTGACCGGCCTGTTCGGCGTTTTGTCCGGCATGGCGCTGATCGGCATCACCACCTCGGCCGATGCCAATATCGGCAATGGCTACACGCTGCTTTCGATCGCCGGCGTCATCCTCGGCGGCGGCGAGTTCGTCGGCGGCCGGGTGTCGCCGATCGGCGCCGTCATCGGCGCACTGACGCTGGCGCTGGCCGCCTCCCCGCTTTTGACCTTCATGCATATCCCGCCCGACTGGCAGGTCGCCGCCAACGGCGCCATCCTGATCATCGTGCTGGCGGCGCGGGTGCTGATCAGCCGCAGGGAGAGGTGAGCATGGCATCGCTGCGGACACTGCTCGCCAGACCCTGGATCTGGTCGTTCTTCGGGGCGCTGCTGGTGTGGCTGGCGACCATCGCCTTCACCGGCGGCTATGGCGGCGGCGGCATGATCACGGCGGCGCTATCGCTCGCCGTCTTCACCGTCATCGTCGGCGTCGGGCAGATGTTCGTCATCACGCTCGGGCCGGGCAATGTCGACCTGTCGCTGCCGGCCAATATCGGCCTTGCCAGCGCCGTCGCCATGAAGGTCATGGACGGCAATGATGCGATGATCGCG
Source organism: Mesorhizobium sp. M0808 (assembly GCF_040320025.1). Taxonomy (NCBI): domain Bacteria; kingdom Pseudomonadati; phylum Pseudomonadota; class Alphaproteobacteria; order Hyphomicrobiales; family Phyllobacteriaceae; genus Mesorhizobium; species Mesorhizobium sp. M0808. The sequence goes on along the minus strand of NZ_JAMYOX010000005.1, from coordinate 58,214 downwards.
GTCGGCCTGCTGGCAGCGCTTGCCTGCGGCATGGCGATCGGCGCCGTCAACTATCTGCTGATCTGGGCGCTGCGCATTCCGCCGATCATCGCGACGCTGTCGGCCAGCTTCGTCATCCAGTCGGTCGATATCAGCTATGGGCGGGGCCTGCAGATCAAGCCGCCGCCGGGCTTTGCCGATTTCACCAACTGGCAGATCTTCGGCATTCCGGTGCTGGCGATCCTCACCGTGCTGTTCACCATCGGCGCCGGCATCGTTTTGCAGCGCATGATCTACGGACGCTCGGTGCTGGCGATCGGCCAGAACATCCGCGCTGCCTGGCTGGCCGGCGTCAATGTCGGCCGCACCCGCTTCCTCACCTACATGCTGTCGGGCGCGCTCGGCGGCCTCGACGGCGCACTGCTCGCCGGCTATTTCCGCGGCGCCAATGTCGATATCGGCAATGAGTATCTGCTGGCCTCGATCGCGGTCGTCGTCATCGGCGGCACGTCGGTGGCGGGCGGCAAGGCCAATGTGCCGGGGGTCTGGGGCGCGGCGCTGTTCCTGGTGCTGCTGTTGACCATGCTCAACACGTTCGGCGTCAGCGTCGGCGTCCGCCTGGTGCTGACAGGGCTGATCATCGTCGGCGTCATCACCGCCGCCGGTGGGCAGAAGGCGCTGCGCTAAGGCAAGGCCACCCGGCGGCGACGGGATATCGATCCGGCCCGCAAAACACGTGGTTCCCATCCGCATGCCAGCGCTGTAAATCCCGTCGCGCTATTGGCCAACATCATTGCGTGAGGTTTGCGTGTCCGATTTCGTCAGCACTACAAGGCACGGCAACGTCGCGGTGGTGAGCATCGACAATCCGCCGGTCAACGCGCTGACCTTCCATGTGCGCGAGCCGCTGATGCAGGCGCTCGTTTCCCTGCGCGACGAGCCGTCGGTCCGAGCAATCGTGATAGCATGTGCCGGGCGGACCTTCGTCGCCGGCGCCGACATCACCGAATTCGGCAAGCCGGCGCGGCAACCGGACCTGGGCGCCCTAGTCGCCATGCTGGAAACCATCGCCAAGCCGACGGTCGCGGCCATTCACGGCACTGCGCTCGGCGGCGGCCTGGAACTGGCGCTCGGCTGCCATTTCCGTGTTGCCGACCGAACGGCAAGGCTCGGCCTGCCGGAAGTCAAGCTCGGCCTGCTGCCGGGCGGCGGCGGCACGGTTCGCCTGCCGCGCTTGGTTGGTCCGCTGAAGGCACTCAGCATGATCGTTTCGGGAACGCCGATCGGTGCGGCCGAGGCGCTCGCCGCCTGCCTGGTGGATGCCGTCTTCGATGGCGACCTGACCGCGCAAGCGGTGAATTTCGCCAACGAAACGGCCGCGAAAGGCGGTCCGTTCACGCCGGTGCGCGACCGCAATGATCGCCTCGACCAGGCCGACTTGCCGGCGTTCGACAAGGAAGCGGCAGTGCTTGCCGGCAAAGCACGCGGCCTCGAGGCGCCGATCGCCTGTGCGCAGTCGATCCGCAACGCCCTGACGCTGCCCTTCGACGAAGCGCTGGCGGCGGAGCGCGACCTGTTCGTCAAGCTTGTCGCCGGGGACCAATCACGCGCGCAGCGGCATTTGTTCTTCGCTGAACGTGAGGCGGCAAAGATTGCCGGCAAGGACGTCGTCAGGCGCAAGATCGCCCGGGTCGGCGTCATCGGCGCCGGCACGATGGGCGGCGGCATCGCCATGGCGTTCGCCAACGGCGGCGTCCCCGTGACCTTGCTGGAAGCGACACACGAGGCCTTGCAGCGCGGGCTGGCGACGATCAACAAGAATTATGCCGTTTCCGTCATCCGCGGCTCGCTGAGCGAAGACGCCAAGCGCCAACGGCTTGGGTTGTTCAAGGGTTCCACCGACTATGCCGATCTTGCCGATTGCGACCTGATCGTCGAGGCCGTGTTCGAGGAGATGGCGGTCAAGAAGGATGTCTTCGGCAGGCTCGATGCCGTGGCCAAACCGGGCGCGATCCTCGCCACCAACACCTCCTATCTCGACGTCAACGAAATCGCCGCTTCGACGTCGCGGCCGCAAGATCTCCTCGGCATGCATTTCTTTTCGCCGGCTAACGTCATGAAGCTTTTGGAAATCGTCCGCGCCGACAAGACTTCGCCCGACGTGCTGGCGACCATCGTCGATCTGGCACGGCGGATCGGCAAGGTGCCGGTCGTTGTCGGCGTCTGCCACGGCTTCGTCGGCAACCGCATGCTGGCGGCGCGCGGTGCGGAACTGGAGACGCTTCTGCTGGAAGGCGCAATGCCGCGCCAGGTCGACCAGGTGTTCACCGATTTCGGCTGGCCGATGGGGCCGTTCGAGATGAGCGATCTCGCCGGCCTCGACATAGGCTGGCGCAACCGCAAGGCGCGTGGCCAGACGGCCGTGATCGCCGATGCGTTGTGCGAACAGGGACATTTCGGCCAGAAGACCGGCAGCGGCTTCTATCGCTACGAAGGCGGTTCGCGCACGCCGCTGCCCGATCCCGATGTCGAGGCGCTGATCCGCAACAAGGCTGCCGAGCGCGGTATTGCACCGCGCGCGATCGGCGCCGAGGAGATCATCGAGCGGACGCTCTATCCGATGATCAACGAGGGCGCCAAAATCCTCAAGGACAAGATTGCCGCCCGCGCCTCCGATATCGACGTCGTCTGGGTCAACGGCTACGGCTTCCCGGTCGGCAAGGGCGGGCCGATGTTCTGGGCGAGCCTCGAAGGCGTGGACAAGATCATCCGGCGGCTGGATCACTGGCACCAGCAGACCGGCAAGGATGTCTTTCGAGTGGCACCCCGGCTCAGGCAGATGGCCGAAACCGGTTCCTGGGACGGCGCTGCCGGTTGAACTTGGGACTACCGAATCCGTGCGTCCATGATCTCGACAAAACGCGCGAACAGACCCGCCTGCGACTTTATCTTGAGCTTGCGGTAAATGTTGCGGCGATGAACTTTTACGGTTCCCGGCACGATGCGCATCGCCCTGGCAATCGATTCCGTGGAATGGCCCTGAAGCACCAGATCGACGACATGCTGTTCGCGCGGCGTGAGCGAAAGGCTCTTCCAGATGTGAGCACGTTCGAACTCACTGGCCGGAGCAATCGCCTCGTCTTGCTTCGTCCCAACCGGTCCGTCAGCCGGAAGGGTAGGCCAGCGCAGCCTGACGAGGCTGATCACCGCAGGCGCCATGTCGCGCAGCAACCTGGCATCGGCGGTTCCGAACGGCCCCGAAGCGCGCAATCGCATTAGCGAGACCACCAGCGCGTCCTTTCCCGGCAGCGGCACGAAAAAACCGACCTCCTCCGCAAGCCTGGTCTGGCTGTAATAGGAGCGGTAATATTCGCTGGCATAGAAGCGATCCGGCGCCAATTCGCGCATGCGCCAAAAGCCTTCCTTGCGCTCGACTGCCGCATGGTGGAACGGATCGAGCAGATAAGGCCCTTCCTGATAGAGCGCGACGAAGACATGGCTTTCGGCCGGCGAGAATGTCTCGAACAGCAGCGGCGGGCGTGAGGCGCCGCGATAGCCGAAGATCACGCAATGATCGAAGCTGACATGCTGGCGGAGCCAGGCGACCATCGCCTTGCCGAAAAGCTCGCCGCTCGTCTCCCGCGTCGCTGCGATGAGCGCAGCGAGCCGGCTGTATTCATCGCTGCGTGAAACGCCCAATTCATACCCCTCCAGACGAGAAAATAGACGAAATATACCACCTGGGAGGTATATACTAGCCGCCATTGGCTCTGATAGCGTTTCGAGACCAACTAGCCGCCGGAGTCCGCAGCTTTGACCGCAGTGCCCGACATCGAGTTTCGCGGGGTCACCAAACGCTACGGCAGCGTGATCGCGGTCAGCGGCATCGATCTTGCCATCCCGCCGTCTGCCTTTGTCGCGTTGCTCGGGCCGTCCGGCTGCGGCAAGACAACCTGTTTGCGCATGATCGGCGGTTTCGAACAGCCAAGCGAAGGTGTGGTATTCATCCGTGGCCGCGACATGGCCGGCACGCCGCCCTATCGGCGGCCGGTCAACATGGTGTTCCAGCAATATGCGTTGTTTCCGCATCTGGATGTGGCGGACAACGTCGCCTATGGCCTACGCCAGGCGCGGCCGCGCCTGTCGTCGCGGGAGATCAGCCTGAAGGCAGGCGAGGCGCTCGCCATGGTTCGGCTTGCCGGCTATGGACGCCGCAAGATCCATGAGCTTTCCGGCGGCCAGCAGCAGCGTGTCGCCCTGGCGCGGGCGCTGGTCAACAAGCCGGCGGTGCTGCTGCTCGACGAGCCCCTGGCGGCGCTCGACAAGAAGCTGCGCACCGAAATGCAGATAGAGCTGCAGAACCTGCAGCGCGAGATCGGCATCACCTTCGTCCTGGTCACCCACGATCAGGAAGAGGCACTGTCGATGAGCGATTTCGTCTGCGTCATGAATGGCGGGCGCATCGTCCAGCTTGGGCAGCCGAGCGAAATCTACGACGAACCCGCCGACCTCTTCGTCGCCGATTTCGTCGGCAAGACCAATCTCTTGAGCGGCAAGGTCGTCGGGCTCTCGGGCAAGCTCGTCGAGGTAGCGCTTGCCGACGGCACCGTCATCGCCGCGCGCAAGCGCACTTCGCTAGCCCAGGGCGAAGCCGTCTCGGTCAGCCTGCGTCCTGAATCCCTAAGTCTCGGCGCGCCCGGAAGCGGCCGGCTGAACGGGCTTGTCCGCAACCGGATCTTTCTCGGTTCCACCGCGGAATATGCAATCGAGGTCCAAGGCATCGGGACACTGCTCGCCAAGGCCGATTATCTGGTTGGCGGTGGAAATCTCTTCAAGCCGGGTGAACCCGTCGCCGTCGGCTTTACAGCCGGAACGCCGCTGGCGTTTCCGGAGAATAACGTGACCAACCAGAGGGAAAACAAAAATGTCGAAATCGTATCGTGACGGACTGCCGATAAGCCCTGAAAAATTCGTCGACCAGTTGATGCGCCTCAAGCGCGGTTCCATCGGCCGCCGCGAGTTCCTTGGCCTCACCGGCCTAGGCATCGCAACGGCAGTAATGGCCCGCGAACTCGGCATCGTGCCGTCGCCAGCCTTCGCCCAGGAGGGGCTTGGCGACCGCATGTCGATTGCCACCTGGCCCAATTATCACGACCCGGCGACGTTCGAGAATTTCAAGGCCGAAACCGGCGTTGCCGTCGAGGTGAACGTGTTCGGGTCAAACGAGGAGATGCTGGCCAAGCTGCAGGCCGGCGCCTCGGGCTGGAGCCTTTTCGTTCCGACCAACTACACGATCTCGACTTACAAGAAGCTTGGCATCATCGAAGCGCTGGATATGGCCAAGCTTGCCAATTATGACGGCTCGCAAGAAGACCCGCGCTTCACTGGGGAAGGCACCATCGACGGCGTGACCTACGCTGTGCCGAAGAATTGGGGCACCACCGGCTTTGCCGTCAACACCAAGAAACTGACCAAGCCGATGACGAGCTGGAAGGAATTCTGGGACACGGCCATGGCGGAGGGCGACGGCCGGACCATGGTTCATGATTACCAGCTGACCACGATCGGCAACGCGCTGAAATATTTCGGCTTCTCGTTCAACTCGCTGAAGCCGGACGAACTCGCCAAGGCGGAGGAATTGCTGCTGAAGGTCAAGCCGCATCTGTTCGCGGTCTCTAGCGACTACCAGCCGTCGATGCGTGCCGGCGACGCCTGGATGACGATGTGCTGGACCAATGACGGGGCGCAGCTCCACCGCGACATCCCCGAAATCGCCTACGTGCTTGGCAAGGAAGGCGGCGAGATCTGGACCGACTTCTACGCAATACCCAAGGATGCGCCGAACAAGCCTGCCGGCTATGCCTTGCTCAACTATTTGATGAACCCGAAAGTCGCGGTCAAGGAGCACCTGGCCAACGGTGCGCCTTCCACCGATGCGCGGGTCAATGCGCTGCTGCCCAAGGAGGTGCTGGACAATCCGATCCTCTATCCGGCGGCGGATCTGCTGAAGCCGCTCGAATTCGGTGCGGCTGCGACGCTAACCGATCCGGGCCGGGCCGAATTGATGGCACGCTTCAAGTCGGCTTGAACCGGGCAGGCCACAGGCTCGATGCAGGCAACTCCCCGGCGGACAGATGTCCGCCGGCACCCGGGCGGTTTTTTCAATGCGCAGCAACGTCCTCCGTCACAATCTCCTGACCGCCCTGCTGCTCGGTCCAGCAACGGCGTGGCTGGTGGTGTTTTTAGTTTTGCCGTTCGTGGCGATCGCCGTTTTCAGCGTCGGCGAGCGGGCGCCGGAAGGCGGCTATCAGGCCGCTTTCACCTTGGCGCAGTATGCCAATCTTCCGGCGCGGGCGACCGCCTTCTGGAACACCATGGTGCTGGCGCCGGCGGGCGCACTGGCCTGTCTTCTCGTTGCCTATCCGGTCGCCTATTACCTCGCTTTGCGCGCGCCGGAACGGTGGCGGCTGATCCTGCTGGCGCTTGTCGTCATCCCGTTCTGGACCAGCCTGCTGATGCGAACCTATGCCTGGATGTATGTGCTTGGCGGGCGCGGCATCCCAGCTCTGCTGGCCTATGTCGGGATGGAGGACGTGCGGCTGATCAACACGCCGGGAGCGGTTCTGCTCGGCATCGTCTATGGTTATCTGCCGCTGATGATCCTGCCGATCTATGTCAGCCTCGAGCGGCTCGACCGCCGGCTGCTGGAGGCCTCCGCCGATCTCGGCGCGACGCCGATCTCGACATTCCTCGGCGTGACGCTGCGGCTGTCGCTGCCAGGTGTGATGACCGGCTTCTCGCTGGTCATGGTCCTGCTGCTCGGCGAATATCTGATCCCGACGCTACTCGGCGGCGGCAAGGTCTTCTTCATCGGCAACGCGCTGGTCGATCTGTTCCTGCAATCGCGCAACTGGCCATTCGGATCGGCAATCGCCATCACACTTGTGGCGGTTTCAGTGGTCGTGCTGCTTGCCGCGAACCGCATTTCGACCCGGCTTTCGGGTGCCCGCCGGGTGGACCTGATCTGATGCGTGCCTTCGTCGTTGCGGTCTTTGCCTTTCTCTACCTGCCGATCGCGCTGGTGGTGCTGTTTTCGTTCAACGCCGGCCACCACGCCAGCGAGTTCACTGGCTTCTCGGTGCAATGGTACGGCAAGGCCCTGGCAAACCCGTTCCTGGTCGAAGCGCTGAAGAACAGCCTGTTCATCGCCACGACCAGCGCCTTGCTGGCGGCGCTGTGCGGCACGGCGGCCGCGCTTGGCCTGGCGCGTGTCGGCGCGCAGACGCGAGCCGTCTTCGATGCGCTTTTGGGTGCTGCGATCGTCGTTCCTGGCGTCGTCATCGGCATCTCGACGCTGGTCGCGCTGGTCCAGCTATTCGGGGTGGTCAACCCGTTTGTCGCTTCGCTGTGGCCGAACGACCAGCCACCGCGCCTGGCGCTCGGCTATGGCTCGATCATCGCCGCGCACGGCCTGTTTTCGATGGCGCTGGTGGCGATGATTGTCGGCACGCGCCTCGGCAGCCTCGACCGCAATCTGGTCGAGGCCTCGAGCGATCTTTACGCTACCCCGCTGACGACGTTCCGCAGCATCGTGTTGCCGCAGATCATGCCGGCGGTGATCGCCGGATTCCTGCTCGCCTTCACATTCTCCTTCGACGATTTCATCGTCGCTTTCTTCGTCGCCGGCGCACAGACGACATTGCCGATCTATGTCTTCGCCTCGATCCGGCGCGGGGTCACGCCGGAGATCAATGCCATCGCGACGATCGTGCTCGTCGCCTCCGTTCTGCTCGTTGTGCTTGCCCAATGGCAACTGCGGCAACGAAAACCATCACACTGAAAGACAAAAACATGATTCTGAGAGATCGCATCGCCGTGGTGACGGGTGCCGGGTCGGGGATCGGGCGTGCCGGCGCCATGATGATGGCCAGGGAAGGCGCGCTCGTGGTGATCGCCGACAGGGACCAGGCGGCGGGGGAAGCAACCGCTTCCGACGTTCGTGCGGCCGGCGGTCGGGCCGAGGCCGTCGCCACCGACGTCGGCGAGGATGCGGCGGTCGAGCAGCTCATTGCGGGAACGCTGGGGCGGCATCGGCGGATCGACATCCTGCACAATCATGCCGGGATCCAGGTCGGCGGCACGCTGACCGAACTCGGCGCCGACGGCATGGATGCCTCCTGGCGGATCAATGTGCGGGCGCAGTTCCTCGCGGCCAGGCTGGTCATGCCGTCGATGATCGCGCAAGGCGGCGGGGTGATCCTGAATACCGCCTCGAATTCGGGTGTGTTCTACGACCGCGAAATGATCGCCTACGCAACGTCAAAACATGCAGTGGTGGCGATGACCCGGCAGATGTCGCTCGACTATGCCAAACACAATGTCCGCATCAACGCGCTGTGCCCCGGCTGGGTCGATACGCCCTTCAACGAGCCGTTCATCGCGCAGATGGGCGGGCGGGCAGCGATCGAGAACTATGTCCGCACCAAAATTCCCATGCAGCGCTGGGCCAGCGCGGAGGAAATCGCCGAAGCGATCCTGTTCCTCGTCTCCGACCGCTCGTCCTTCATGACCGGTCAGGCGCTGGTGATCGACGGTGGAGAAAGCATCGGCTGATCCGCCGCTCCCGGCGGGCGGCAGCTGAAATTCTCTTTGGCCTAACGGCCGGCGGCGAGATGTGCTTTCGTCTCAAGGAGAATGCGGCCAACATGGCTGGGTCGGGAGCAGAAATCATCAGCGCAAACGGGAAGGCTGCATAATGGCCGAGGCCTATATCTGCGACTACATCCGCACGCCGATCGGACGCTTCGGCGGTTCGTTGTCGGCGGTCCGTGCCGACGATCTCGGCGCGATACCTCTAAGGGCGCTGGTCGAGCGTAATTCGGGCATCGACTGGGCCGCCATCGACGATGTCGTCTATGGCTGCGCCAACCAGGCCGGCGAGGACAATCGTAATGTGGCGCGCATGGCGCTGCTGCTGGCCGGCCTGCCCAAGGAGGTTCCCGGCTCGACCGTCAATCGCCTCTGCGGTTCGGGCATGGACGCGGTGATGATTGCTGCCCGCGCCATCAAGGCCGGCGAGGCGGAGCTGATGATACCCGGCGGCGTCGAATCGATGTCGCGCGCACCGTTCGTGCTGCCGAAGGCAGAGACCGCCTTTTCGCGCAATGCCGAGATTTACGACACCACGATCGGCTGGCGCTTCATCAATCCGCTGATGAAGAAGCAATACGGCGTCGATTCGATGCCGGAGACCGGCGAGAACGTGGCGGAAGAGTTCGCTGTCTCCCGCGCCGACCAGGACGCATTTGCCGTGCGCAGCCAGGACAAGGCTGTAGCCGCACAAGCCAATGGCCGGCTGGCAAAGGAAATCACGCCGGTGACGATCGCGCAGCGCAAGGGCGATCCGGTCGTTGTCGACAGAGATGAGCATCCCCGCGGGGGCACGTCGATCGAAGCGTTGGCCAAGTTGCCGACGCCGTTCCGACAAGGCGGCACGGTTACGGCCGGCAATGCCTCGGGCGTCAATGACGGCGCGGCGGCGCTGATCGTCGCCTCGGAAGCAGCCGCGAAAAGATATGGGCTGACGCCGATCGCCCGTGTTCTGGGCGGTGCCACCGCCGGCGTGGCGCCGCACATCATGGGTATCGGCCCTGTGCCGGCCACGCAGAAGCTGTGTGCCCGGCTCGGCCTGGAGCCGCAACAGTTCGACGTCGTCGAGCTCAACGAGGCTTTCGCCTCGCAAGGCATCGCCGTGCTGCGCCAGCTCGGCATTGCCGAGGATGCGGAGCACGTCAACCCGAATGGCGGTGCCATCGCGCTCGGCCATCCGCTCGGCATGTCGGGTGCGCGCATATCAGGCACGGCGGCGCTGGAGCTGCGTGAACGCGGCGCCAGATACGCGCTCGCCACCATGTGCATCGGTGTCGGCCAGGGCATCGCCGTGGCGCTCGAACGCGTTTGATCTTTTGGCCGCCCTGGGGCAGAGCCCTGGCGCCGCCTATCTCGTTTGCCCGATATGCGAAAGACGCTCTGGTCAATGGGCGATCCTTGCGAAATGATGGACACCGTTGCGCCTAGGCCGGGAAAGTGTGGCCCTTGCAAGAAAGCTGTTTGAATTGAGCGATCCTCAACCCATTACCAACGATACAATCCTCATAATTCTGCATTATGTTCTCGTCGAAATTCGAGGGACTGACAAACCGGAAAAGGCACGGATGCTCGCGGACGCCTTTCACAACGCGCCGAGCTTGATCGCAAATGGCCATGAACCGCAAAAAACGTGGGAAAGCATTCTTTCAACCGCGCGAAGGCTTGAAATAGAGCCTTACGTCCTTCGGCTTGCGGCACGTTCAATCGCGTCAAATTTCAAACTGAGACATTACCCGAAATTTGACCATGTGGACAAAGGTCCGGCGTCGTTCCATAGTTCCCTGTCTTTATATTTTCCGAACAGCCGGCTCGACATGGCTGTCGAACAGAGGGGCATGCAATGGACAACAAAAAGAGCAGAATCCAATCGAAACGCGAAGGGCTTTCGCGCCGCAACGTGCTGGAGTTGGGCGCGCTCGGCCTGGCGGCGGCGATGCTGCCGGGCAGCGCCTTTGCCAAGACCAAGAAGCTGAAAGTGGCGGCGATCTTCGCCACGCCGATCGAGGAGCCGTGGGACAACCAGATCCACGTTGCCCTGCAGAAGGCCGAGAAGGAACTCGGCATCGAATACAAATGGTCGGAGAAGGTGCAGACGGCCGATTTCAGCCGCGTCATGCGCGAATATGCGCAGGGCGGCTATGAGCTGGTGCTGGGCGATGCCTTCGCCGCCGAGCGCGAATCGCGTAGGACCGCCAAGCAGTTCCCGAAGACCGCCTTCCTGTTCGGCTCCGGCGCCGGGCCGGCCGAGCCGAATTTCGGCGTTTTCGACAACTGGATTCACGAGCCGGCCTATCTGTCCGGGATGATCGCCGGAAAAATGTCGAAGTCAGGCACGGTCGGCGCCGTCGCGGCGATGGGCATTCCGGAAGTGAACCGGCTGGTCAACGCCTTCTTTGCCGGCGCCAGGGAGGTCAATCCCGACATCAAGAAGAAGGTCGCCTTCATCGGCTCGTTCTTCGATCCGCCAAAAGCAAAGGAAGCGGCCGTCGCCCAGATCGATGCCGGCGTCGACGTCATCTATGCCGAGCGCTTCGGCGTCATCGAAGCGGCGGCGGAGAAGAAGATCCTCGCCATCTCCAACATGTCGGACCAGTCGAGCCTCGGCCCCGACACGGTGATCACCGGGCCGGTCTGGGACATGTATCCGACCGTCGAGCAGGCGATCAAGCTGGTCAAGGCCGGCGTCTTCACCGCGCAGGATTACGGCGATTTCTCGCGCATGGCCAAGGGCGGCTCCTACCTCGCGCCCTACCACAAGTTCGACAAGACGCTGCCGGCCGAGGTCAAGGAACTGGTCGAGAAGAAGAAGGCAGAGATCCTCGACGGCAATTTCCGCGTCGACGTCGATGAGAATACGCCGGTCTCGGATTAGGGCTCTGTCTTTTGGGGTTGGTGCTTGTCGCACCCCCCCTCTGGCCTGCCGGCCATCTCCCCCTCAAGGGGGGAGATTAGCAGCTTCGCCGACAGCGCCCTCCTCTTCAGCGTTGACGATTTGCGAAAGCAGAAGTGACATCCGATCTCCCCCCTTGAGGGGGAGATGGCCGGCAGGCCAGAGGGGGGTGCGACGAGCGCCACCCGCAGGTCCAAGCTGAATCGTAAGCCAATTCCGATCGGGAGCACCCTTGTCAACGCCTGCCCCTCTCATCGAAATGCGCGGCATCTCCAAGAGCTTTGGCGCCGTCAAGGCGAACGAAGCCGTCGATCTCAGCGTCGCGCCGGGTGAAATCCTCGGGCTGCTCGGCGAAAACGGTGCCGGCAAGACGACGCTGATGAACGTGCTGTTCGGCGCCTATGCGCCCGATGCCGGCGAGATCCTGGTGCAGGGCCGGTCGGTGGCGATCAACAGTTCGGCCGATGCGCTGGCCGCCGGCATCGGCATGGTGCACCAGCATTTTCATCTCGCACCGCGGCTTTCGGTGCTGGAGAACCTCTTGATCGGCATTCCCGGCAGATCGGGCCGGATCGACCGCGCCGGCGGGCTGGCGCGGCTCGCCGAGATCGGCCGCCAGCACGGGCTGACGCTCGACCCGGACCTCCCCGTCTCGGCGCTGTCGGTCGGCGAGCAACAGCGGCTCGAAATCGTCAAGGCGCTGTTTCGCGGCGCAAGGCTGCTGATCCTCGACGAGCCGACGGCGGTGTTGGCACCAACCGAGGTCGACGGGCTGTTTTCGGCGCTGCGCTCGATGGCGGCACAAGGGCTCGGCATCATCTTCATCTCGCATAAGCTCAACGAGGTGCGAGCGCTGACGCATCGCTGCGTCGTGCTCCGGCATGGGCGCGTTGCCGGCCGCGTCGATGCGCCGGCCAGCACCACGTCCTCGGAGATGGCGCGGCTGATGTGCGGCCACGAGATCGTGCCTCCGGCCAGAGGACCGTCGATGCCCGGTGCGGCCGTGCTGACCCTCGACGGTATCTCGACATCTCATCATTCCGGCATGGCGCTGCGCGATGTTTCGCTGTCGGTTCGTGGCGGCGAGATCCTTGGCATCGCCGGCGTCTCCGGCAATGGCCAGCGCGCGCTTGCCGAGGTCATCTCCGGCGTGCGTGCGCCCGATGCCGGGAAGATGACCATAGCCGGCAAAACGGTTTCGCGGTTCTCGCCGAGCACAGTGCAGGCGCTCGGCCTCGGCCGCATCCCGGAAGACCGTATGACGACAGGGCTGGTCACCAATCTGCCGCTCGCCGATTCGATGGTGCTGCCGCGCATCGGCACGGCGGCGTTCAGCCGCAACGGCCTGCTCAAGCCGGATGCGATCCGCGCCTTCGCCGAGGCACAGATCAAAGCCTACGATATACGTTGCCCCGGGCCGATGACGCGCGCCGGGGCGCTTTCCGGCGGCAATCTGCAAAAGGCGCTTTTGGCGCGCGAACTCGCCTTCGATCCGAAGGTGCTGATCGTTTCGCAGCCGACTCGCGGCCTCGACATCGGCGCCGCGCGTTTCATCCACGAAAAATTCCTCGACATGCGCGCCAAGGGCTGCGGCATCGTCGTCATCGGCGAGGATCTGGAAGAGTTGCTGATGCTCTCGGATCGTATCGCGGTGATGTATGAGGGCCGCATCGTCGGCACGCTGAACAGCGCCGACGCCAGCATCGCCAGACTCGGGTTGATGATGACCGGAGCGGAGGGCCATGCCTGATGTTCCGTCTCGAGGCCCGCACCTCAACGCCCGCCTGGTTCAATCTGGCGCTGCCGCTGCTCGCCATCGGCGCGACGCTGATCCTGTGCAGCGGCCTCATTGCACTGGCTGGCGCCGGCGTCGTCGAGGCTTATGGCGTTATGTTTTCGGCGTCGCTGGGCGACAGCTACGCCGTCACCGAAACGCTGGTGCGTGCCACCCCGATGATCTTCACGGGACTTGCCGTGGCAGTCGCCTTCCGCGCCAAATTCTGGAATATCGGCGCCGAAGGGCAATTGCTGGCTGGTGCGGTGGCGAGCTGTGCCGTCGGTGCAATCCAGATGCCGGGGCCGCTCGCCATGCTGCTGATGGCGCTGGCGGGTGCCGCCGCCGGCGCGGCCGTCGCCCTGATCCCCGCCACGCTGCGGGTAAAATTCAGGGTCGATGACGTGGTCAGCTCGCTGCTGCTCAACTCGGTCATTTTCTACGCACTGATGGCGCTGATCGAAGGGCCATGGAAGGACAGTTTCAGCGGCTACCCGATCTCGCCGCCGATCGAGGATACGGCCAATTTTCCAGTGCTGCTCGAAGGCACGCGGCTGCATCTCGGGGTCGTCGCGGCGCTGGTCGCCGCACCGGTCATCTGGTTCGTGGTCGCGCGCACCACGCTCGGCTTCCGCATCAGGGTCACCGGCGAAAACCCCGAGGCGGCGCGCTATGGCGGCATCAATGTCGAGCGGGTGCTGATTTCGACGGCGCTGCTGTCTGGCGCATTGGCCGGCCTTGCGGGCGTCGGCGAGGTCGGCGGCGTGCATTTCCAGGTGATGAGCGACATCTCGCCGGGCTATGGCTATTCCGGCATCGTCGTCGCCATGCTGGCGAGGCTCAATCCGCTCGGCGTGGTGCCGGCGGCGATCTTCCTTGCCGCCGTCATGACCGGCGCCGAGGCGATGTCGCGGGCGACCGGCGTTCCGGCCTTCCTCAGCGATGTCATCCAGGGAACTGCGCTGCTCGCCATGCTGGTGGCGTTGCTGTTCACCGCCTATCGCCTCCGTCGCGTGGGAACAGCCAAATGAGCGTGGTGCTGGAGCAGATCTTCCAGGTCGGCTTCCTGGCCGCCATCATCCGCATCGCCACGCCCCTGGCCTTTGCGACGCTGGGCGAAATGTTCTCCGAGCGCGCCGGGGTGCTCAATCTCGGCATCGAAGGCATCATGCTTTTGTCGGCGATGACCGGCTTCACCGCGGCGAGCCTCAGCGGCAGCCTCTGGCTTGGCGTGCTAGCGGCGGTGCTGACCGGGGCGCTGATGGGCGCCGTGCACGCGCTGTTCACTGTAGCGCTCGGCCTCAGCCAGCATGTCTGCGGCATCGGCGTGACGCTGTTTAGCTCCGGCCTTGCCTATTTCCTCTACCGGCTGATCTTCGGCCAGCAATCGGTACCGCCGAACATCAAGGGATTCGAGACGCTGCCGATCCCGATCCTGTCCGGCATTCCGGTGCTTGGGCCGGCGGTGTTCAACCAGTTCTCGCTGGTCTACATGGCGATGCTGGCCATACCGCTGGCCGCCTTCGTGCTCTACCGCACGCCTTGGGGCCTGTCGGTGCGCATGGTCGGCGAAAACCCGCGTGCCGCCGATTCTGCCGGCGTCAGCGTCATTGCAACACGCTTCCAGGCGGTGATCCTCGGCGGTGCCTTGATGGGGTTGGCCGGTGCCTTCCTGTCGATGGCGCAATTCAACGCCTTCACCTTCGGCGTGGTTTCGGGGCGTGGCTGGGTGGCAATCGCGCTCGTCGTTTTCGGCCGCTGGGATCCGTGGCGATCGGCAGGCGCGGCACTGCTGTTTGCCTTCGTCGATGCCCTGCAGTTGCGCATGCAGGCGAGCGGGCTTGGCCATATCCCCTACGAGGCCTTCCTGATGCTGCCGTTCATCTTCACCATCGTCGCTATGGCGGTGATGTCGCGCAATGCGGTGGCCCCGTCGGCGCTGCTCAAGCCGTTCCGGCGCGAAGAGCGGTAGCGGCGCTTCGCCTTTCACATCGCGGTGAAGCCGTTATCGACGAACAGATGGGCGCCGTTGACGAAGCTGGCCTCGTCGCTGGCCAGGAACAGGGCTGCCTTCGCGACCTCTTCCGGCTCGCCGATCCGCCCTTGTTGCGCCGCCATTGCCGCGTCGGAGACATCGACGCCGAGTTTGTCGAGATCGGCGACCTCGCGCAGGCCATGCGGTGTCCTGATGAAGCCTGGACAGACCGCATTGCAGCGGATGTTGCGGTCGCGGAACTCGACGGCGATGGCACGCGCGAACATATGGCAGGCGCCCTTGGTGGTGTCGTAAAGCACCTCCATCGGCGTCGCCGCCACCGCCGAGATCGACGAGGTGCAGACGATGGAACCGCCGCCGGCGGCGATCATGCCGGGCAGCACGGCACGCGTCATCAGGAACATCGAACGCACATTGACGGCATGCAGCCAGTCCCATTCCTGCAGCGTGGTCTCCAGGAAGGGTTTGATGACGAGGGTGCCGGCGTGGTTGAACAGAACCGTGACCGGGCCGAATTTTTCCGTCGCGCCCTTCACCGCCGCTTCGACCTGCGCCTCATCCGATACGTCGGCGACCCAGTGCTCGGCGACATGGCCGCGTTGCCTGATCGCCGCTGCGGTGGCGGCGGCTGCTTCGCCGTTGCGGTCGACGATCGCCACCTTGGCGCCCTCGGCCGCGAAAAGCTCCGAGGCCGCACCGCCCATTCCCGTCGCGCCGCCCGAAATGATGGCGACCTTGCCGGCCAGTCTTGTGCCCATGGTTTGCTCCCTGCTGCCTTGCCGTGACGTCGCGGCTTTCCGCTGAAGCGATGCTATCCCTCATCCATTGGATGGCCAAGGAGCCACAGACCCGTTTCCTGCCGTCACCCTGGCATGCCTCGAAAGGCAGCGCTAAGCAGTAAAAGCACTAATGTGTCTATCATTTGGAGAAAATTGTTCTAAGGATCGCGCGAAAATAGCACTCGACAAAGTCTACTGATTTTATAGATTAAGCGCCGAGACGGAGGTCGATATGTCCTATAGCCAGAACGCTCAGACTGCCCGCAAAGGCCAAAGGCTGGGTTCCGACCAGGTGTGGCGGCCGGCCTATGCCGGCGCTTTCGCCTATCTCGTCTTTGCCCTTGCGTTTGTATTCACCGGGGCAGTGGTACTGGGGCTGATCCCCTGATTGTCAAGGCTCTGATCATCGAGGCTTCCTCGGGATAGCGGCCTGCCGTTTGCAGAAATTCCGGAGTTGATGAACCGAATGTCGGTGCGCTTTTGCGCGCCCTGATTCCAACGTGATGGAGGAGATGGCAATGCCAATCGAGTTCACGCATGTTCCCGGTAAGATCCACGCCACCAACGCCAGCTTTTTCTACGACTTTGTCGAGACCGCGACGAAGCTGTCACTGATCGAGGATGCCGGATTCCGGAAGATCGTCATCGACGACCAGGCCGGGCTGCTGACCAATATGGACCTTGCCGCCCAGACGCTGGACCGGACCTCGTCCCTGGAGGTCGTGCTCACGCATTGGGCAGGCGTGATCGAACCAACCGTGGCGGCGCGGCAGCTCGCTGCCCTCGACGCGAGAAGCGGTGGCCGGCTGTCGCTCAGGATGCTCAGCGAGCCGCTGAGCGACGACGATGCCGAGGCACGTCCGGCCGGCCATACGGTGGTCTGGCAACGCATCGACGAATATCTGGTGCTGCTGAAGCGGTTGTGGTCGAACGACAGGCCGTTCGACCATGAAGGCACCTTTTACAGCATCAAAGGCGGCTATGTGCCGCGCAAGGGGCCGCATGGTGCCGATGTGACCATCCGCATGGGCGGACAGTCGGGCACGGCGCTCAGGGTCGCGGGCAGGCATGCGGATGTGTTCGAGCTGGCGCCGGGCTCGCTTGCAGAAATCCGCCAGTCAATGGAGCGCGTACGCGGCGCCGCCGCCGAACACGGCCGGGCCGGCAAGCTGCGTTTCGCGCTTCCCGTCCGAATCCGTACGGAAGACAAACCGGCCGCTTCCTGCCAGAAGGCGCTCGAACTTGCCGGGCCGCCGGCGCAGGTCGCGCTGTCGCTGCTTTCCTACGCCACTTTGGGGATCAAGGAGTTCATGATCGTCGGCATCGACAGGCCACGCGAGATTGCGACCGCCGGCCGCGAGGCGATCGCACTGCTGCGCAATTCGCTGGCACGGCGCGAGGCCGATGTCCCTCAGCCGGGGGCGTTTGCGTCACGCGCGACACAGGGAGCACGCGCCGGCTGCTGAAGAGCCACCGTCGTCCCGCGCCTTGGTGACGGGTCTACCACCATTCCGGGAAAGCCGCGTGAGCCGCCCTGGCCAGCGTCGGTATTTCCTGATCGGGAACGGAGCTGTAGGGCCAGAGCAGTCGCGGGCCGAGCGGCGCCCAGCCGCCGGCCGCCGCCATCGCCTTATCGAGTGCTGCATCACCGACATTGTAACGGGTGCGAAACGGTAGGACATGTGCGGCGAGGAAGGCCTGTATGCGGGCCTCGACCTCGGCAGCGGCGGCCATGTCGGTGCGGATTATCTGCCACCACATCATCGCGCCCTTCGGGTTGAGGCAGGCAACGTTGGAATAGCTGCCATGGGCCCCTCCAGCATAGCCTGTTGCCAGCGTGTGGCCGGGGACGAAGACGGAAAATCCGTCCAGTTTGCGGCGCATGTCGGCATACCAGCCGGCGTCGCCGCCCGGCAGCTTGGCGCCGACCAGCGATGGCACGGCCGCACGCAGACTGGCGATGCCGTCGAGCGTCAGGTGGCGCTTGGCGTGCGGCGGATTGTAGAGCACCAGCGGCGTTTCAGGCGCGGCGTCGCACAGGCCGCCGGCAAAGCGCATGACCTCGTCGTCGCTGGGCGGCCACCAGTCGGGCAGCGTGAACTGCACCGCCGCCGGGCGAAGTCCGGCGACCCGCGTCAGTCGCTCCAGCGCGACGCGCGGATTGGACTGGCTGATGCCGATCTGGAAAGGAAGGCGCGCGCGGCCGGCTATGGTTGCGACCAACTCACAAAGCCGGTCGAATTCGGGCTCGGTCTGGCAATGGAATTCGCAGGCCGTGCCATTGGAATAGATGCCGTCGACGCCTGAGGCGTAGAGCCGGGCGATCGTCTCTTCCGTCGCCTGCCAGTCGATCGCTCCGCGATCGTCGATGGCCAGCATCACCGCGCCCCAGATGCCGCGCGGTGCGTGTGCGGGCAAGCGGGCCAGATGGTCGTCGAGGTCAGCGTCCACCGGCGATCTCGTGTTCGCGGCGGGTTTCGTTCGACGCGAAGGCAGCCTCGATAATGGCGATGATCTTGCGCGCATAGATGCCGTCGACCGGCACCGGCGTGTCATCGGCAATGGCATCGCGCATTGCGCTCCATTCGCGCACCAGCGCGTTATGCATCCAGTTCGGCTCAAAGGAACCGGGCAGCTCGGTCCAGACCGTCTCGCGGCCAAGCATGGTGCCGCGGTCCATGTCGATGCGCAGCGTTCCCCGCTCGCAGACCAGGTCCATGGCATAGGTGGTGGCGCCGGTGCGATAGCCGACGCTCTGCACCTGGCCGATGCCGCCGCCGGCGAAGCGCAATCCGAGCAGAGCGCTGTCGTCTGCTTCCTGGTCATGGAACTTGGCGCCGAGCATGCCGCTCACCGACACGACATCGTCATCCATCAGCCAGACCAGACGATCGACCGCGTGGATGCCGGCCGTCAACAGCATGCCGCCGCCGGTCGCCTTGCGCAGATGCCAGTCGCGGCGATTGTGCTCCATCCACAGCTTGATGATCCAGCTCGATCCGGCGAGCGGCCGGCCGAGCTCGCCTTCCTCCAGAATTTGCCTGGCCGCCATGCAGGGCAGGGCGAAATGCATGAGGTGGGCGACCATCAGCTTGACGCCACCCTTGGCCACGGCGGCGTTGATCGCATCGCAGGCAGCCACCGTCGGCGCCATCGGTTTTTCGAGCAGGATATGCTTGCCGGCCTTTGCCGCGCCGATGGCCATTTCGGCATGGAGATGGTGCGGGCTGGCAATGAGGACCGCATCCACCTCCTTGTCGTCCAGCAGCTTGCGCCAATCAGTGTAGCCGCGGCCGCCATATTCGGCGGTGAATCGCTCCAACGCATCGGTATTTCCCCGGCAGGACGCGACGAGGCGAATATTTCCAACCTCGCGGATTGCCCGCGCATGGGCTGCGCCGAAATCGCCGGCGCCGATAATTCCTATTCCAATCATGGTCCTGCCTTTTGATAAGCGGCGTCGATCAGCGACATCGCCGCAACATAATCTTCGATGGACACCGGCGGAGGCGCCTTTCTGGCCAGCCGGTCAAGCGTATCGCGCATGAACAGACGATAGCGCGTTGCCGGCAGTTCGACCGGCAAGTCGACGATTGCCGCGTCGTCGAGCGTTGCGCAGATAACATGGTCGCCATGATCGATGAGGGTGGCATTGGCACTGACGATGCGCCACTCGAAGTCACCGCCGGGGCGCATCGAAGCAAAGGTGTAACCGGCCTCGACGATGAACAGCGCGCCGGCCTCGTCTTCCAGCACCAGAAGTGCGTGATCCTCGACCGGGCCGGGATGGATGCGGTTCGCGATCGAAACGCTTTTCAGGCCGAGCTTGCCGGTTGCGAGGCTGAGTGCCGCGTCGACGCCGTGTATGCCGAGATTCCTCAATGCACCCCCGCCACCAACCGCCGGGTCGAGCACCCAGGCGACACCGTCGGCGATGTAGCGTTGCGGCGGGCCGTTGACCAGCCGGAACTGGCAATGCGCCACGGGGCCGGCGCGACCTTGCCGGCGCAGCCGTTCAAGGCCGGCAACGGCCGGCCCGAAACGGTTGGGCAGGGGAACAGCGACAAAAGTCTGGTACTGCCTGGCAAGGTCGCGCAGCGCCATCAGTTCCCTAGTATGGCTGGCCGCCGGCTTCTCCAGGATCAGCGGTATCCTTGCCGCGATGATCGCACGTGCCCGCGCCGGCACCATCGAAGGGTGCCCCATCAACAGGATCACATCCGGCGGGCTGGAGAGTATCTCCTTGAAATCTTCGATAAACGGCAGGTCGTGGTGCGCGGCGAACGCTTGCGCTTGGCCAGGATCCTCGTCCCAGATACCGGCGATCTCCGTGCCGTAAAAGCGTGCGGCGTCGAGGTGTATTTCGGCGTGCCAGTGGCTCGAGCCGGCGAGGGTAATCTTCATTCGGAGGCAGCAGGTTTGTTATGGGCTTGCAGGATATCCTACAAGTGGCTATACGACAAGCAGCGGGCAAGCTTCAGCGGATGATGAAGGCAGTGGGATGGCGGAACTGAAGTCGATCGAACCGTTGAGCAGACCGCCGCTGCTTCACGTCACCGTGCAGGAAAGCCTCAGGGCCTATATCGAAAGCAACCAGCTCAAGGCAGGCGATCCCCTGCCGCCGGAGACGTTCCTGGCGCAGCGGCTCGGCGTCGGCCGCAACTCCGTGCGGGAAGCCATCAAGGCGCTGGAATCGATCGGCATCCTGGAGACACGACGCGGCATCGGCGTGTTCGTCAAGGAGTTCTCGTTCAAGCCGCTGCTGGATAACCTGGCCTACGGTTTGCAGGATTCGCTGCGCGATGTCGAAGAGCTGCGCGAAATCCGTCGGGTGCTGGAAACCGGCCTCATCGCCAAGACGATCGAGATGATCAGTGCCGAGGACATCGAGGCGCTGCGCCAGTTGACCGAGCGCATGCGGCAACGTGCCGAGCGCCATGAGAGCTTCGCCGAAGAGGACCAGCAATTCCATCAGCTGCTGTTCCGCTGCCAGAACAATCACATGCTGAGCGCGCTGATCGACATCTTCTGGACGGCGTTCAACAAGGCCTCGAATTTCACCAATCTCGATAATCCGACGCCGCTGGCGACATGGCGCGACCATCACGAGATCGTCGAGGCTGTCGCCGCCAAGGACGTCGGCCAGGCGCGTCGGCGACTCGACGACCATTACCGGGGGATCCAGCAGGTTATCGCAAAAAACCGAACAAGCTGAAGAACAACCTGACTATGCCAAGGGAGGAAACCATGCGTATCAGGACCATCGCATTCTCAGTCGCCGGGCTGCTGCTCGCCAGCATTGCCCCATTGACCAGTGTCCAGGCACAAAGCGCCAAGACCATTGCGGGCGGCTTCGACGTCGGCCCCGGCGGTTTTCCCAAGAACTTCAACCCGCTGGTGGCGACCGGCGGCTACACCTGGCTCAGCACCTATTTTGAACCGCTGGTCATCTACAATGCCGGGCTGGCCGATATCGAAGGCGACCTCGCCAAGGACTACAAGATCAGCGACGACCAGCTGAGCTATACGTTCAACCTGGTCAACGAGACCTGGCATGACGGCAAACCGTTCACCTCGAAGGACGTCAAGTTCACCCTCGAGCTTGCCAAGAACAAGGCCTCCGGCAGCCTGTTTGCCGCCCGCCTCGCCAACATCGCCTCGGTCGATGCCCCGGATGACCACACCGCAGTGGTGAAGCTATCGAAACCGAACGGCTCGTTTCTATCCATCCTCTCGCAGCTGATGATCCTGCCGGAGCATGCCCTGGCCGCTCTGCCGCCGGAATCGCTGGCGACAAGCACCTGGTGGTCGACCACACCGGTCGGCACCGGCCCGTTCAAGTTCAAGCGCTACGTGACCGACCAATATGTCGAACTGGCAGCCGATGACGATTATCGCGGCGGCAAGCCGAAGGTAGACGTGCTCATCAACCGCTATTTCGAGTCGCCGGCGGCGGCCGTTGCCGCACTCCGTGCCGGCGAAATCCAGTTCACCTATGTCGAGCCCGACGATGCGGCATCGTTCAAGAGCGACAGCAATTTCAAGGTGATCGAAGGTGCCTCGTACGTGGTCAACTATATCGGCCTGAACCAGAAGGTCGACCTGTTTAGGGATATCCGTGTCCGCCAGGCGATCATGTACGCGATCGATCGCAACGCCATCATCGACAGCCTCTACGGCGGTGCCGCCGAGCCAGCCAATTGCGGCTATGTCGCGCCGCATCTCGTTCCCGCAGGCCTCGAACCCTATGCCTACGATCCGGCAAAGGCCAAGGCGCTGCTGAGCGAGGCCGGCTGGGACAAGATCAACGGCGACAAGCCGATCACCTTGCTGACCTATTACGGCTCGCCGCAAGCGGCCAATGTGATGGCCGCTGTCCAGTCGATGCTGGCCGAGGTCGGCATCAATGTGGTGCCGCGGGTCGTCGATACGCCGACCTACAACGGCATCGTCTACAAGCAAGGCACGCCGGACTGGAACGCCTTTCCGATGGTCTATGCCGGCCTGCAGAACGGCCCCAACCCGGCCGGCCTCAATCCCGGCCTCAACAAGTCGCAGATCCCGCCGGCAGGCTTCAACACCATGCGCATCGAGTTCGACGATCTGAGCACCGCATTGGACGCCGCGCTAGGCCAAACCGATCCGGCCAAGCTCGATCAATCCTGGCAGGGGGTCTGCAAGGTGATGAACAAGGAGCTACCCTGGGCGACGTTGTGGGTGGCCAACCGCTATGGCGTAGCCTCCAACAAGCTGCATGACTTCGTCTGGACGCCGGCGCCGGGCGGCGGCCCCTACGCAGCTCACCCCGAGCGCTGGGACATCCAGTAAGAAACCCGCAACCAAGCGAGCAGGCGGGACCACTTTGGCGCCGCCTGCCACCGCCACGGAAAGCCCATGTTGAGCTTCATCGCCCGCCGCAGCGCCACAGGATTGCTGATGCTGGTCGCGCTCAGCGTCCTCATCTTCATCCTGTTGCGGCTGGCGCCGGGCGATCCGATCGACGCCTATATCAACCCATCGGTCCCCATGTCGGCTTCCGACCTCGAGGGCCTGCGCGAACGGCTCGGGCTCGATCGGCCGCTTCCCGTGCAATATCTCGCCTGGCTGCGCGCGGCGCTGAGCGGTGACTTCGGCTATTCGATCCAGCGCAGCGGCGTTGCCGTGCTGCCACTGGTCATGGAACGCATCGGCCCGACGGCGCTGCTGATGGGTACGGGCCTGGCGATCGCCATCGTGCTCGGCATTTCCGCCGGCATTTTCAGCGCGGTGCGCCGTAACGAACCATCCGACATCGCGCTGTCGGTGCTGTCGTTTATCGGTATCTCCAGCCCGGCTTTTCTGACAGCGCTGCTCGGTCTCTATTTCTTCTCGGTGCTGCTGCGCTGGGCGCCGTCCGGCGGCATGCAGACCGCGGGTGCGCCGTTCTCGGCGACGGATGTGCTTGCGCACCTCGTCCTGCCCGCCTGCCTGCTGTCCGTCGGCCATGCCGCGCTGATCATGCGTTACATGCGCGCCTCGCTGCTGGAAGTGCTCAACCAGGATTACGTGCGGACGGCGCGTGCCAAGGGCGTGCGCGAGTTCTGGGTTATCATCAAGCACGCGACCCGCAATGCGCTCTTGCCGGTCATTACCTTGATCGGCTCGACTGTCGGCATCGCCATCGGCGGCGCCATCTTCCTGGAAAGCGTGTTCAACTGGCCGGGCATGGGACTGCTTCTGGTCAACGCCGTCGGCACCCGCGATTACCCGGTGATCATGGGCGCTACCCTGGTGATCGGCGTTTGCGTCATCCTGGTCAACCTCTTGACCGACGTCGTCTATGCCGTCGTCGACCCGCGCATTCAGGTGGCATGATGGCAATCACGGCGCCAGATCCTACAGTTGACCCGACAGCCGTGCCGCAAACCAAAGGCCCGCTTCGCCGCGCGCTCGACCGCTTTTTTGAAAACCGCGCGGCGCGTGCCGGGCTTTTGATCGTCATCCCGATCCTGCTGGCGGTTTCGACGTATCCTTTGTGGTGGCCGTTCGGTCCTAACACCATCGACCTCCGAGCAATGAACAAGGCGCCGTCGGCCATTCATTGGCTGGGCAGCGACGGCGTCGGGCGCGACGTCATGGCCCGGTTGCTGCAAGGCGGGCGGATCTCATTGCTGGTTGCCGTCAGCTCGGTCGCCATCTCCACCGTCATCGGCTTCCTGGTCGGCGCCGTCGCCAGCTTTGGCGGGCGCCTCGTCGACGGCACGGTGATGCGCCTGGTCGATCTGGCGATGACGCTGCCGCCGGTGATCTTCCTGCTGGTGCTGGCTTCGATCGCCGGCACCGGCATCGCGCCGACCATACTGGTGATCTCGCTGCTCTCCTGGCCGGTGCTGTCGCGCATGGTGCGCGCCCGGCTGCTCGAACTGCGCGAGCGCGATTTCGTCGTTGCCGCCCGCGGCATGGGGGCAGGGCTGCCGCATCTCTTGTTCCGGCACGGCCTGCCCAATTGCATCGATATCCTGGTCGTCTACGCCACCTTGCAGATCGCCAACGCCATCCTGCTCGAGGCCGGCCTGTCCTTCCTCGGCCTCGGCATCGCACCGCCCGAAGCCAGCTGGGGCAACATGCTCAATCTCGCCCGCTCCACCGTCGTGCTTGAAAATTACCCCTGGCAATGGATGTTCCCGGGCGCCGCACTGGTGCTCACCGTGCTCGCCATCAACTTCATCGGCGACGGCTTGCGCGACGCATTCGACCCCCGCTCCGATCTCAACTGACCTCAAAGGTTCATCAAAATGCCCCTGTTTACCGGCGTCGTGCCACCTGTCGTCACCCCGCTCAATGCCGATTTCAGCATCGACTTTCCGTCGTTCACCCGCACCATCGAGAACCTGCTCGACGGCGGCGTTCACGGGCTGTTCGTGCTCGGCTCGACCAGCGAGGTGGTCTTCCACGACGAGGCGGGCCGCAGGGCCGTCCTCGAGCACGCGGTCAAGGTCAATAACGGCCGGGTTCCGATCTTCGCCGGGGTCATCGACCCGACGACCGACCGCGTCATCAACCACGCCCGGATCGCCAGATCGGCCGGCGCCGACGCCATCGTCGTCACCGCGCCGTTTTATACCCGCACCAGCCAGCCGGAGATCGGCGACCACTTCCGCTATATCAAGGATGCGATCGACATTCCGGTCATCGCCTACGACATCCCGGTCTGCGTCCACGTCAAGCTGGAGCGCAAGACCACGGTCGGCCTCGCCAGGGAAGGCGCCATCGCGGGCATCAAGGATTCCAGCGGCGATGACGGCAATCTGCGTTACGTGCTCAAGGACATGGCCGACGACCCCGGCTTCTTCGGCATGACCGGCTCCGAGATACTGGTCGATAGCGTGCTGGCGATGGGTGCGCATGGCGTCGTGCCGGGGCTCGCCAATGTCGACCCGCATGGTTATGTCAGGCTGTGGAAGCTGACGCAGGCGGGCCAGCATGCCGAAGCCCGCCTGGAGCAGGAGCGGCTGTTAAAGCTGTTCGAGATCGTCTGGATCTCGCTCGGCAGGACAAGCGCCGGCTCGGCCGGCGTCGGCGCCTTCAAGGCGGCGATGAAGAGCCTCGGCATCATTGCCTCCAACACCATGGCGCGGCCGCAACGCAGCCTGAACGAGGAGGAAACCGCGAAGGTCGACATGATCCTTCGCGACGTGGGGCTGCTCCGCTGAGTGTCGCGCCGATCCTCTCGATTTCCGGCCTGCGCGCGGTGTTCCGCATCGCGGGGCGCGACATCGCGGCGGTAACGGATGTCGACCTGACGATCGGCTCCGGCGAGACGGTGGCGCTCGTCGGCGAATCCGGATCCGGCAAGTCCGTCACCAGCCTGTCGATCATCGGCCTGTTGCCGAAAAGGGTCGGACATATCGCAGAGGGGTCGATCGCGCTGCGGCGCAAGAACGGCACGGTCACCGAGCTGACCAGCCTCGATGCCGAGTCGCTGCGCAAGATACGCGGCAACGAGATCGGCATGGTGTTCCAGGAGCCGATGACCAGCCTCAACCCGGTCTACACGATCGGCGAGCAGATCGCCGAACCGATCCGCATCCATCTCGGCAAGTCGCACCGCGAAGCAGCAGCAGACGCGGTGCGGCTGCTGGAACAGGTCGGCATTCCCGATCCGAAGCGGCGGGCGCGGCAATATCCGCACGAACTTTCGGGCGGGATGCGCCAGCGCGCCACCATCGCCATGGCGCTGTCCTGCGATCCGGGCTTGCTGATCGCCGACGAGCCGACGACCGCGCTGGACGTCACCATACAGGCCCAGATCCTCGATCTTTTGGCCGAGCTGCAGGCGCAGCGCGGCATGGGCATCCTGTTCGTCACCCACAATCTCGGAGTCGTCGCCGAAATCGCCGACCGGGTGGCGGTGATGTATGCCGGGCGTATCGTCGAAACAGGTCCGGTGAGCGAAGTGTTCACCCGTCCGCGTCATCCCTATACCGCAGGGTTGATGCGCTCGGTGCCGCGGCTCGGACAGGCCACGGCGCTGAAGGCGGCGGGGACGCCGCTGCCGACCATTGCCGGAAATGTTCCGTCGCTCGCCTTGCTGCCCAAGGGCTGTTCCTTCGCGCCGCGTTGCCCGATGGCTATCGCTGCCTGCCGCGCCGCGGTCCCGCCCTTGTTTGGGGCGACGCCGACCCAGCAAAGCCGCTGCCTGCGTTGGGAGGAGCTCTGATGGCCGACGCCCCTTTCCTCGCTGTCAAAAACCTGACCAAGCATTTTGCGCCGACAGCGTTCTCGCGCGGACCCGTCGTAAGGGCGTTGGAGGATATTTCCTTCGATATCAGGCGTGGCCAGGTGGTCGGCCTGGTCGGCGAATCCGGGTCCGGCAAGACGACGATCGGCCGCTCGGTGCTGCGTCTGATCGAGCCGACATCCGGCCAAATCAACTATGACGGCACCGACATCACCAGGCTGGGTGCCGCCCAGTTGCGCCGCCAGCGCCGCAAGATGCAGTATATTTTCCAGGATCCCTTCGCCAGCCTGTCGCCGCGCATGACGATAGGGCAGATCCTCACCGAAGGCCTGGACATTCAAGGCATCGGCAAGAAGTCCGAGCGGCGGGCGAAGGCCGAGAAGGCACTTGCCGCGGTCGAGTTGCCGGTCGACGCCTATGACCGCTACGCCCATGAATTTTCGGGCGGCCAGCGCCAGCGCATCGGCATCGCCCGGGCGCTGACGCTCGAGCCGGAATTCATCGTTGCCGACGAGCCGGTCTCGGCACTCGACGTCTCGATCCAGGCGCAAATCATCAATCTGTTGCGCGACCTGCAGCTCCGGCTCGGCCTGACCATGCTGTTCATTTCGCACGATCTGGCCGTCGTCGAGTACATCTGCGACACGGTCATCGTGCTCTATCTCGGGCGCATCATGGAAGTTGCGCCGGCGGCCGAGCTTTATGCCCGGCCGCAGCATCCCTACACGCGCGCGCTGCTGTCAGCCATTCCATCGCTCGATCCGCTGGCCAGGCAAGACCGACAAGTGCTCAAGGGCGATATTCCAAGCCCGGCAAACCCGCCGTCGGGCTGTGTTTTCCGAACCCGTTGCCCGTTTGCGGTGGAAGCTTGCGCCGGGGCTGTACCGCCGCTGAGGGCGACAGCCGAGGGCCATCTGAAGGCCTGCATCCGCGACGACATCGCTTAGGTTTTCTGCCCTCGGCCTACGGGAGAACGTGGGCGAGATGGACAAGGTCGTCGGCCACAAAGTCCCAGCTCTCAAGAGGCGAGAGATCGGTCGTCTGCGCCGGGCCATGCTCTTTTGGCCGAGCAACAAAGGCGGTTCCGATACCGCACCTTCGCGCCGCAGCCAGGTCGTCATTATGCGCGGCGACTAACACGGCCTCCGCAGGTCGCACCCCCAGGATCTCCACTGCACGGAGATAAGCCTGCGGCGCAGGCTTGTAGGTGCCGAACACATCCGAGCCAAGGACGGTGTCCCAAGGCAGGCCGGCGCGCTTGGCCATATCCAGCAACAGCCGGGTATTGGCCCCTGACAAGGGCACGATGATGAAGCGTTCCTTCAGCCTCGCAAGGCCTTTCAGCGAATCGGGCCACGGCTCCAGCCGGCGCCAGGCGAGGTTGAGTTCCTCAAGTTCGGCGGTCGGCAGCTCGGATGGGGCCAGCCCGAACTGGACGAGGGTGGCGTCCAGATTCTCCCTGTTGATCACGTCGAGTGAAACGAAAGGCCGGTGCCCCGTCCGCACCGCCTCGGTCGAGGCGTCATAGCGCGACGCCCACGCATCGGCGAATTCACCGGGATCGACCTGCTGTGCACCGTTTCGCGCCAGGAAGGAGCCGGCCTCCCTTGCGATACCGCTGCGCCAATCAACGACGGTTCCCAGAACATCGAAGAATAGGACTCGAGTGGCGGTCATATTGAGCTTTCGGGCGGGGTTGCGGTTGGTGTCCTGCCGCATCGGTCGCGATAGGACGGATCGACCGCGTCGAGCTGCTGATCAGATAGTCGAAATGTTTAAAAGCCTGTTCGCGAAGGTGGTTCCCCCGGGCTCATTGAAACGTCGTCGACGCCAACCCATATGCAATGTGCGTCGGATGTTTCCTCCCATTCGTCCGGCGCGTTCCCCTCTGAAGGTTTTCGACCTTCACATCTGGCCGGGCTTTGCAGCCCGGCCTTTTTTGCGGGGTAAGTGAGCGAGCCGAGATCATGGCGCAGACGTGCCCAGCGTATCGATGCGTTTCGCCAGCGCCGCGGGATCGCCAAGCACGCGCAGCGTCTTCAGCCGAGCTGTGCCGCCGGCAGCGATCGAGACGGCCGATGCCGGCACGCCAAGCGCCTTAGCTACCAGCCTTTCCAGCGCTCGATTGGCGGCTCCGTTTTCCGGCACGGCGCGGACGCGGGCTTTTAGATAGCTTCGCCCATCCACCGATGTTTCGATGCCCTCCAGCCTGTCCATCGCCGCTTTCGGCGTCAGCCGGACGAACAGGTCGATGCCGTCGGCGCGCGTGCGGAACGGCGCACTCATGGACGCCCTGGGCTCAGACGACCAGCGAAAGCACGGTGGTGAGCAGGAACTGCCGGATGAAGAACAGGATCAGCAGCAGGATGATCGGCGAGATGTCGATGCCGCCGAGGTCGGGCATGAAGCGGCGGATCGGCCGAAGCGCCGGCTCGGTCAGCCGATAGAGCATGTTGCTGATGGTGTCGACGAACTGGTTGCGCGAGTTGACGACGTTGAAGGCGTAGAGCCAGGAAAATATCGCCGAGGCGATGATGATCCACCAGTAAAGGTCAAGCGCCATGACAATGGTCTGAATGAGGGCGATCATGCCGGTCTCCGATTGTTGCCGACATGTAGCCACTGTAGGTGAAAGCGGCAAGAGCCGCCTTCCGCCGCATGGCGAAGCCGGACGAACGGCCGAACGGCATTTCGGCAGCACGCGCAGCCTTGACAGGAAACCGCAGCGGCCGATAAAAGCCCCATCCGCTGGACGGGGCTGTAGCTCAGCTGGGAGAGCGCGTCGTTCGCAATGACGAGGTCAGGAGTTCGATCCTCCTCAGCTCCACCAGCGGATTTTTTCGCACCCTTTGCCTGGATGAATTCCAAGGAAATCCTCCTTGGCTTCACGGCGTCTCTCAGACGAAGCTCGCGAACGCATTGCAGCCTGCTGGCGGCTTGGCACTATCGTTGCCGGGTGGATTCACATCGGCGACGTAAAGACCCTCTACACCAGTAGCGTATGCGGCCTATTGCCACTGCGCCTCGTCCTTGCCAGACTTGGTCCGTCTTCAAAACCGAGGGGAATTCACCATGACCAGCGCGACAAGGCGTGATTTTGTAGGTCTTACAGGAATGGCAGCGACTGCCCTGGCCGGTGCTGTTGCAACACGAGCTACCGCTGCGGAAAGCGACGTATCGCCATCGTTCGATGAGGTTCTTCACGAGTACAATCAAAACAACACAGAAAGGACTAGATCAAAGCTGGCGATCTATGTGGTGCTTTCTCATCTGCACGCCAGCCTCGAGGACGAATTTAGTGACCTTGGGCTAGAGCTGCCTTTAGGAAAAAAGGCCTTGCCATCGAATCTGCCGGCCAATTTCGAGGACGCGCAGGTTGCACCCCTTCCTTGGCTCTTCAAGCCCTCGGAAGTTACCGACCACGAACGAAACGCCTATGCGACGATTGCAATGCGAATGAACGCAGTGATGGCAAGACACACCGCCGACGTGAGTGTCGGGGTTTCGCACATCATGTCGCACAAGGGATAACCGCGACCTTGCCGGCGAGCACGGCACGTCAGGCGAGCACAACGCCGGCCGGCGATTTGTTGTTGCGGGCGAACCGATTACCTGTTTTCGCGAGGCGACTGCGCTGCGAGAGTCCTCACAATGGATAAATCCTTCCGGGACGCGCCGCGCGAGATAGCAAAGCTCTCGGCACCCCGGCCAGTGGGAATTGTCAGCCGTCCGCGCGTAGTGGCGCTGCTTTCGCAGGCCCTCGACAGCGGTGCATGCTGGCTGGCTGCGCCTGGTGGATACGGCAAGACCACCGCGGTGATCGACTTTCTGGAACACGGCGGGCTGGAACAAGGCGGGCTGAAGCAAGGCGAATCGGCGTACAACTGGTATCGGGTCGACACCGAGGACCAGGACGTTGCGCGCCTTTTTCACTATCTGACGCTGTCGCTCGACGGCAGGCATGCCGGCATGCCGGTCTTTGGTCCGGAATATGCCGACAATTCCGACGATTTCGCGCGGCTGTTCTTCCGCACCTATTTCTCGCGGCTTGATCCGGGCACGATCCTGGTCCTCGACGATCTGCATCGTGCCGATGCGCCAGGCTTTCGCCGGACGCTGGCGATCCTGTTGCGCGAACGCCCCAACACCGTCCGCTGCATCTGCACATCGCGGATGCTGCCCGAGGGCGATGTCGCCGACCTCGTGCTGTCGGGACAGTTGCCGGTCCTCAACCAAACGCTGCTGGAGTTTTCGCCTGCGGAGGCTCGCAACCTCGTCACCGCCCGCTCGCAATCGCCGTCCGAGGTCGGCGACATTTCGGAGGCGCGCGGCTGGGCGGTGGGCCTTCTCCTGCTGGCCAACGCCGGAATGTACTACCCGCTTTCGCAGACCGGCCTTGCCGGAGGCGCCGGCCTTCGGGAGATTGTCGGACGTTATTTCCTGCGCGACATCGCGCCGGAGGACCAGGATCTGCTTATCAGGCTCAACGTTCTGCCGGAGATCAGCACGGAGCTTGCCGATGCGTTCCTGGGCTCGCCGCAGGCTGCTCGCCTGCTGGTGCGGCTGCAGCATCGCCAGCTGCTGATCACGCGCGACGGTCCGGGCGGCGCCGCCTTCCAGCTGCATGACTTGTTGCGCGAATACCTTGCCGGCCTACTGGACCGGCGCGTGACGGAAGCGGACCGTTCCAGGCTGCGCGAGCAGGCAGCAAAGGTCCTGCACGAGGCAGACAAAACCGACGCGGCAATCGTGCTGGCGTTGCAGGCGGGCGCCTGGCCGCTGGCACGCCAGCTCATTCTGGAGTGCGCTAACGGCGTTCTCTCGCAAGGGCGCAGGGCCAGCTTCGTCGAATGGTGCAACAGGCTGCCCCCCGACCAGATGGACGGGTGGGTCCATTATTGGCTGGGCGTCGCCTTCGCATCGGACGATGCGAAGGCCGAACCGCACTTCTCCAAGGCATGGCAAGCATTCGAGAACACCGACATGCGCGGCCAATGCCTGACGGTGGCGCGGGCGGTCGTGGTCAAGACCGCCAGCTGGCGTACGCATGAGGGGCTGGCGGATTGGACGCGCCGAGCCTCACAGGTTCTTGCCAAGGGATTGCCGGAGTTGGATCCGGAGGAACTCATGATGGTCAGGCTCGGCATCCTGCGGGCCGTCGATTTCGCCGAGCCTGGCGAATTCGACGCCCATGACGCGAAGCGCCTCGTGAATGATATCCAGCAGCGCCTGACACATCTGCCGATCGAGGATTCGGTCGAGTTGCGCCTGCTGGCAAGCGAAGCGCTCATCGACTACGCGACCTCGTCGGGGCAGCGCGACATTTTTGCCAATGCCGTGGACAGCGTTGCCGCCGATCTCGAACATCCGGATATCCCGCCGCTGGTGCTCGGCATGTGGCTGGTGTCCTTTGGCTCGGCCAGCGGCCGTTACTTCCCGTATTCGCGGCGCGGTTTTGTCTATGCCTCGGCCGAGGATGCGTTGCGACGCGCAACGGCGATAGGCGAGCAGCACGCCTTACGGGGCGTCGAGTTCAGCGCGCTCTATCAGCTTCAATTGCTGATGAAGCTTCACAACAGGTTCTCGGAATTCAATGCGCTCGTCTCCCGGCTGGGCGAGATCGCGGACAGCAGGTTCACAACCCAGGTCGCTGTAGTCGCCGACTGCCACGCGGCGATGCACACGCGCAACGGCAACTTCGTCAAGGCTTATCTCGACTGCGATGCCTTCATGGATGCGATCGAGCGGGCGAATGAGCCGATGATCGAACGCTGGCCGCATTACGTCACCAAATACCAGGTCCTGCTGGCCGATCGGCGTCCAGCGGAGGCCATTGCGCTACTCCAGGAGATCGTCGAAAGGCTGAGCGGCGGCCCTCGCCAGCGCGTCGAACTCAACATTCTGGCCGCTCAGGCCCTGGAGCAGAAGTGGAACGGCGGCGCGTCCTATGGCAGTCGTCTGGCTGAATTCATGGAGGCGTTGCGCCAGGTCAACCCCTCCGCAATCCTGCTCAACCTGCCGGACCTATTGGCCGATCTGGTCGCCGATGCGCTGGAGCGAAAGATCGACATCGATCTCTGCCGCCGCGTCGTTCGGGCGCGATATCTGGTCCCGCCCGCTGGCCGACCCGCCCAGTGGCCTTGGCCGCTCAGGATCCACTTGATGGGAGGCTTCCGCCTCGAAATCGATGGCGCCGAGGTCGCGCCCGGTGCCAAACCTACCCGCGCTCTCGACATATTGCGCATTATCTGCCTGTCGAGGGATCAGGTCTGTTCGGTGGAAACCCTGCAGGATTGGCTCTGGCCCGACCTCGACGGCGACCAGGCCAAAGCGGCCTTGGAGCAGGCGCTGCATCGTCTGCGCAAATTGCTCTGGCAAGGCGAGCTCGTAACGCTGAGAGAGGGCCGTTTGCGGCTCGCTGCCGACAAGGTCTGGATCGATCTGCAGGATTGGGAAGACCGGCTGAAACCCGTTCTGTCGGGCCAAAGAGACAGCGCAATCGAGGAGCAGGAGAAACTGCTGGAAGGCTTTGTCGGCCCGCTTTTCTCGAATGGCCCGACGCCCGCCTGGTCGAACGCCGCGGCCGACCGGGTGCGGGACGGGTTGGTCGAGCTTGCCGTGCGGGTCGCCAAACACTGGCAGAGCCAAGGCAACGCAGATCGGGCACGCCAAGCGTGCCGGCGTGCGCTCGATTTCTACCCGGAATCGGCCAAACTCCATGGCACGCTCATCCAGGAGAGCCTCTCCAGAAACGACCATGCCGGCGCCATCGAGGATTACCGGCGCTATGAACGCGCGCTCGCTTCGACCGGCGATGACGAGCCCTCGCCTTTGCTGCGTTCGCTCGTGCGCCCGCTTCTCTAGACCGGTCATTGTTTCACCGAAACGCCGAACCGCTCTATCTCTTTATTTTTGCGCAATTCCGGACGGAAAACCGTTCCAGATTTTTCCTGGAATTGCTCTGGCGCAGCTCGGAACTCTGTAAGCCGTCCGTAAGTCGCGGTCTGGGAACCTCGGCCCGTCGATCAAAACCGATCGCCGGAGGCCTGAAGCCCCCGACACCAACACTCACAGGAAGGAAAAGGTCATGCCGTATACTGCCAGAGCAACTTCGAGAGTGCGTGCCGGCACCATCCGCGCTGGAGCCACAAGACTTTCCGATCAGCTCAGGATCGGGCCTTGGTCGCTCCTCTCGCCGGAAGCCGTCATACAGCAAAAGTACAACTCCCTTGGAGGCGCCGGCTTCGCCGAGATCGACAGGAAGGACACTGGAAAAGCCTGGTATCTCAAGAACGGCTCATGCATTTGCTACAACGATGCCATGCACAACGCCTTTGAGATCCATGGCGAAATCTACAGGAAGTGGATTGCGCTTGGCGGTCTCGCGTGGGGCATTCCCTGCACCGACGAAACCGGAACTCCCGACGGCGTCGGCCGATACAATCACTTCAACAACAATACCGCTTCGATCTACTGGACACCGAACACCGGTGCTCAAGCGATTTGGGGGGCAATTCGCGGCAAATGGGCAGCAATGGGCTGGGAGCGCTCGGTTCTCGGCTATCCGGTCACCGACGAAACCGGAACTCCCGACGGCGTCGGGCGCTACAACCATTTTGCCAATGCCGGCTCGATCTACTGGACACCGAACACAGGAGCCAACGTGGTGTACGGCGACATTCGAAAGAAGTGGGAAAGCCTGGGCTGGGAGCGGTCATACCTTGGGTACCCAACGACCGACGAGACCGAATTTGCCGACGGAGGCCGCGCCAATTTGTTTGAAAACGGTGGCATATACTGGTGGCCCGACACCGGCGCGATCGACCTTCGAGATGTCGTCGTCCACTATACCGGCCTCCATTGCTTCGGCGAGACCGACTGGGATCAGGGGCCGGGTGGTGCGGACGAGCCCTATGTCATCGTCAGCGTGGCAACGCCACAGATCGCCGACACCAAGCGCAGCCAGGTCTATGGCGACGTCGATGCGGGAGATACGAGACCCGACCTGATGGAGGTCTATCGAGGCAAGCCCTACGGCATCAACATCGGTACGGTGCTGATGGAAAACGATTTTGGCGATCCCAACAAGTACAAGGACGAAGTGCAGAAGGTCGTGATGGGCGTCCATACGGCCGGTACGCTGGCTTTGGGCCTCATTCCGGTGGCAGGACCTATCATTGCCGCCATAGCCGGCCCGGCCCTGGGATCCTTGATGCCATCGATCGGCGGCGCCATCAGCGATCTCTTCGATTGGGGCGATGACAGGATCGGGAGCGCGACAGTGACCATCTCCGCAAAGCAGATGGTGTTGCTCGCGGCACGTACGAACAATACCACCTTCAGCGGGATTGGGTTCAAAGTGGAAACGCCCCTGATTTCCGGCGAGGGGGCTTCCTACAAAGCCTATTTTGGGTTTGTGCCTGCCTAGGCCAATCGCCCCGGCAAAAAAGCTTGCCGGGACAATCAACTTACCAGCCCCGCCTTCCGTTGGCGGGGCTGACGTTCGCGACTGAGAGTTTCCGTAGCGGTCGTCGCAAGGCGCGATCCAGATGCGGCAGCGGCCGATCAGCATCGCGGGCAAGCTGTCGTTGCCTACCCCGCACAGTCCGTAGCGCCGCCATGAACGCGGCTCCTTCGGCCGGAACGATGGAGACCGCATTAAGTGCAGTCACCTCAACGACGCGGCCGCAGCCAACGAGGCCGAACTGGACCGGCGGAAACCGGATCAGGCGGTGCGCAACCCGCCGCCATGACAGCCGAGATCAATCAGGATGGAAAGAGAACGGTGACAAGAGCGGGCATGCATCACACCAGCCCGCGCTTGGCCATCATCGCTTCCGGGGAAGGCATCTTGCCGCGGAAGGCGGTGTAGAGTTCTTCCGGGTCCTTTGAACCGCCAGCGGCGTAGATGTTCTTGCGCAGCCGCTCGGCCAGCGCCGGATTGAAGGGATCGCCTGTTTCCTCGAAGGCGGCGAACGCGTCGGCGTCGAGCACTTCCGACCACATGTAGGAGTAATAGCCGGCAGAATAGCCATCGCCGGCGAAGATATGGCCGAAATGCGGGGTGCGGTGACGCATGGCGATGGTGTCAGGCATGTCGAGCTTTTCGAGCGTTTCGGCTTCGAAACGAAGCGCCTGTTCCGGTGCATCCGGCCGGGCGTGGTAGGCCATGTCGACCAACGCCGAGGCGGTGAACTCGACGGTGGCGAAGCCGGCGCCGAAGGTGCGCGCCGCCAGCATCTTGTCGACCAGCGCCTTTGGCATCGGCTTGCCGGTCTTAATATGCAGCGCATGCTTTTCCAGCACCGCCGGCACCGTCAGCCAGTGTTCATAGAGCTGCGACGGCAGCTCGACGAAATCGCGGCTGACCGAGGTGCCAGCGACCGATGGCCAGGTAACGTCGGTCAGCATGCCGTGCAGCGCGTGACCGAATTCGTGGAACAGGGTCTTGGCCTCGTCGACCGACAGCAAGGCTGCCTCGCCGGCCGGCGGCTTGGCGAAATTCATGATGTTGTAAATGACCGGCTTGGAGCCATCGCCTAGCTTGTAGCCGGATTTCAGCGCGCTCATCCATGCGCCGGAGCGCTTCGAGGGTCGCGCGAAATAATCGGCGAGGAACAGGCCGCGCTCGCTGCCGTCGGCATTCTTCACCACGAAAACCCGAGCGTCCGGGTGCCAGGTGGCAATGCCCTTCTTTTCTTCGAAAGAAATGCCGAACAATCGTGTTGCCACGTCGAAACAGGCGTCGATGATGCGGTCTAGCTGCAGGTACGGCTTCAGCTCGGCCTCGTCGAAGGCGAATTTCTCTGCGCGCAGCTTCTCCTGATAGAAGCGCCAGTCCCAGGCAGCGAATTTCTCGTTGCTGCCGGCCTCGGCCGCCAGCCGCTGCAATTCGGCTTGGTCGCTTGCGGCCTTTTCCACCGCCTTTTCCCAGACCGGATCGAGCAGCGCGTGCACCGCCTCCGCCGTCTTGGCCATGGTATCGTCGAGCTTCAATGCGGCGTAGGAAGCATAGCCGAGCAGCTTCGCCTTCTCGGCGCGCAGGCGCAGCATGTCGCGCACCACTTCCGTGTTGTCGGTGGCGCCGCCATTCTGACCACGCATGATGAAGGCGCGAAACGCCGTCTCGCGCAGATCGCGGCGTTCTGAGAAGGTCGAGAACGGCTCGTAGATCGAACGCGACAGAGTGACGGCGTAGCGGCCCTTCTGGCCGCGCATCTCGGCGGCTTCCGCCATCGAGCTTTTCAGGAATTCCGGCAGGCCGGCAAGGTCGGCCTCGTCGAGGAACAACGCCCAGTCGCGCTCGTCGGCAAGCACGTTCTGGCCGAAATTGGTGCCGAGCGAGGACAATTCCTCGTTGATCGAGGCCAGCCGCTTCTTGCCTTCGGCGTCGAGCCTGGCGCCGGAGCGGACGAAGTTTTTCCAGGTCTTTTCCAAGACCCGCAGCGTTTCGGCATCGAGCTTCAAAGCATCGCGGCGCTGATAGAGGTGGTCGATGCGGGCGAACAGGCGTTCGTTCATCGAGATTGCCGAGAAGTGCCGCGACATCTTCGGCGAGATGTCGCGCTCCAGCGCCTGGATCGCCTCATTGGTGTGGGCGCCGGCGCGGCACCAGAAGATCGAGGAGACATGGTCGAGCGCCTCGCCGGCAAGCTCGAGCGAGGCAAGCGTGTTTTCGATCGTCGGCGTCCCGGTGTTGCCGGCAATCGCCTCGATCTCGGCCTCGTGCGCC
Organism: Mesorhizobium sp. M0808; assembly: GCF_040320025.1. Classification (NCBI taxonomy): domain Bacteria; kingdom Pseudomonadati; phylum Pseudomonadota; class Alphaproteobacteria; order Hyphomicrobiales; family Phyllobacteriaceae; genus Mesorhizobium; species Mesorhizobium sp. M0808. Next base: position 20,695 of record NZ_JAMYOX010000005.1, on the reverse strand, counting down.
TTCATGGCCGCGTCGAAGACCGGAGAAAAATCGCCGTCGCCGATGCGCGTGAAATCAGGCAGGCCGAGCGGCCCTTGCCATGCGGTCAGCGGATGGGCGGCGAGGTCGACGGTGGACGGCATGGGCAAACTTTCGCTGAGTGGCGGGAGGCGGGCGTCACCGATGTAGGGCGCCGGCCGATTGCGCGCAACAGCGCGGCTGGTTAACACTGATGCGTGCCCACGACTCGTATGCGAACCAGGATGCCCACTCGCGCGCAGCGCAGCAAAAAGTGCACTGTAACGGTAATTCCCATCTATAATAATCTAAAATCCATGGTCTCGTTGTAAAATTCAGGCATCATTTCGTTTCCGAGATAGATAACGCTTCCGTGACTATTTCTAATTTTATTTAGGTTAGATTTAGACAACTTGAAAACACGACTAAAGTACGCGTCGTATTCTTTCCTCATATCGCCTTCCGACCAGTCTAAATTATAGTACATTCTGCCAGGCAACATTACATCGCCGCGCCACAGATTTATATCATATTCAATTACCGGAGATAATCTTGAACTAACTTGCAAACATTTATTTTCAGCGTCACGCTCAAGGACTATGTTGTTTAAAAAATCCTTTGACGATATCAGAACTCTTCTGTTTTTAAAAGACCGTTCTTCTTCTCGGATGGGCTCCCAAAAAATGGGGGTATCGCCATCTTCGATGGACGGCTTGACGAATACTATATTCTCAACACCCTTGGACAAGGCATGGTTGAAAACGATTTCATCTCTGTGCGACAGGAAAAGATTGAATTGATTGCCCATCATTGCCCTCCAACACATAAGATTTCGAATTCCGGTAACAGTGCACTTTTGCAGGGCGCGACCGTCGTTGTGAGTGGATTGACCGCATGGCTTGTCGCATTGGCGTTCCCACCTGCGTAACCACGTGACGTGGACAGGTCCGAATTGACGCCGGCAATTCCAGCGCCTATCCCCCGAGAAGCTCAAGACCAAATTTCGTCAGTAGCCGTCGCAGTTTTCGGCGATCGCGGCTTGCGAACTGGCGCTGATCTGGTCGTTGGCGATCGCGAAAGTCTCCTGCATCAGCATGTCGTTACTGGGAAAATCATAGCAGGCGATCACAGTGGTGACGCCGCCCTCCGTCTTCTCGATCCGATGGCGGATTTCGGCCCCGGCGACGGCGTCCTGCCACTCGGCGATCGAGGCGATGAATTCCTGCTTGCTTTGCACGACGCCGAGGTCGTCGAGCTTGATGCGGACGTTGTCGGCGAGCAGGTCCGACAATTCGCTGCGGTCGGCGACGAGCAGTGCCGAATACCAGCGATCGATGATCGCGCTATCGTCGGCACGGGCGAAATCTGCCGAGCACAGCAGTGCCGCAGCCGCGAACGCGTCCCGAAGTCGCGTCATGCCTTGTCTCCTACTCCATCTCCGGCCGCTCGAAATCGCCGGTGTCCTTGTTCATCACCCAAAGCTCGCCGGTCGAGATGTCGAACCAGGCGCCGTGCAGCGATAGCCGCCCCTTGCCTTCGAGGATCGAGACGCAAGGAAAGGTGCGCAGATTGGCAATGGAATAGCGGATCGAGATGCGCTCCAGCGCCGTCTGGCGCTCGGTCGCCGTCATGAAGGTGCTCGACGACACGGTCTCGGCCGCCGGCGCGATCAGGCTCATCCATTTGCCGATGAAATCGCCCGGCGACAATGGGGCGGCCGTGGTGTCGAGCGCTGCGCGGATGCCGCCGCAGCGGCCGTGGCCCATCACCACGATGTTCTTGACCTTGAGGCTCTGCACCGCAAATTCGAGCGCCGCCGATGTCGAGTGGAACTGATCGTCTGGCGCATAGGGCGGCACCAGATTGCCGACATTGCGCAGCACGAACAGCTCGCCCGGCCCGGCATCGAAGATCGCTTCGGGCGCGGCACGGGAATCGCAGCAGGCGACGATCATCGTTTCCGGTGCCTGGCCCTCTCGCGCCAGCGAGCGATAACGCCCGCTCTCGGTGAGATAGCGGCCATTCATGAAATTGCGGTAGCCGGTGAGAAGATGCTCGGGAAGATGGGGCATGGGCAGCGGTGGGAGCCTTTCCGGGTTAAAGGCACGGTTCAATCCCGAAAGGCTCTAGCGCATCGGCCTGAAAATCGGAACCGATTTTCGGAAGGCGGGATGGCGTGGTTTCGAGGTGGCAGCCCGTATTTTGACACAGGTGAACGAACGCCGCCATTAATCGGCCTCAGAACCGCAGATTGGCGCCGGCGCGCAGTAGGAGCCAGTAGAACAGGCCGGTCGCGCCAACCGCCAGCAGCATCGCCAGGAAGAAGCCGCTGGGACTCTCGGCAAATGGCAGTCCGCCTGTGTTCATGCCGAAAATGCCGACGATCAGGGTTCCTGGCAAAAGCAGCGCGCTCATCACCGCCAGCGCCTTGAGGCTACGGTTCGATTCGTCGGCAAGCTCAGCCGCAAGCTCCTCCTGCAGCAGCCTTGCCCGGTCGTTGATCATGACGACCTCGTGGTCGAGCCGTTCAAGGCGCGCAGCAAGCCGGCGCAGAACTTCATGTGCGCCGGCGGAAAGGTTCCAGGCGGAACGGTCTTCGTCCTGGAAAAGCGCTGCCAGGGCCGAGATCGGCCGATGCAGGGATACGGCAAGGCGGCGCACATCCTTCAGCTGCCGTTTTTCGTCGGCAAGCCGCTCGGTCACGAGATGATCCTCGACTGCATCCAGCCGCTTCGTTGCCGCGGCGAGCCGCAGGCTGGTGGTCTTGCAAAAAGCCATGACTAGCATTTCGAACAGCTCGAATGCCGTGGCCGGCCGCAGCCCCGCGGCAAGGGCCGTGTGCACTTCCTCCACTGCCGCCAGCGGATGCCGGCGGCCGGTGACCAGCAGCCGTTCCGAGACCGCAAAATGCAATCTGCCGATGGTCGTCGACTGATGGGTGATCTCGCCATGCAGATCGGCCGAAATGCCGTGGACGACGCCATTCTCATGCGCCAGCACTAGGCTGTCCTCATGTCCTTCGAGGATTGCATGAGCCGACGCCGGCAGCGCGCAGGCATGGCTGACCCAGGAATGGGCGCGCCGGTCGACAAGGTCGACATGCAGCCAGACCCAGCCGCCCGCTGAGGCCAGCGCGGCCTCTATGTCTCGGGGCGCCAGCGGTTCGGGAGCTTTGCCGGGAGCGGCATGATAGGCCCGGACCAGCCCGGGAGCATGATGCTGGTCGTCCGCGGCAAGCAATGTCAGATGCGATGCGTCATTCATGGCCGCCGCCGAAATAATGCACGTTCAGGTGATCAGGGCGGCGCCGGGGCCGGTGCCGCGACATTCTGGTCAAACCCTGCCCCCGCTCAGAACACCTGGCGGAAGATGACGAACAACACGAAGGCAAGACAGATGGAGACCGGAAGGGTCAGTATCCAGGCCATCAGCATGTTGCGCACCGTCGACCATTGCAGGCCCGAGCCGTTCGCCGCCATGGTGCCGGCAACGCCCGAGGACAGCACATGGGTGGTTGAGACCCGGCAGGCCGAGATAGTCGGCCGATGCGATCGTCGCCATCGCGACAAGCTCGGCGGACGCACCCTGACCGTAGGTCAAATGGCTTTTGCCGATCTTCTCGCCGACGGTGACGACGATGCGCTTCCAGCCGACCATGGTGCCGAGGCCGAGCGCCAGCGCGATGGCGACCTTGACCCAGAGCGGGATGAACTTCGTCGCGTTGTCGACCGCCTTATGGTAGGTCGTCACCGCCTTCAGGTCGTCTGCCTCCATCGGCAGCAGCTTCTTCCTGTCGATCAGCTTCAGCGCTTCACCGATAAGATAGATGTTGTTGCGGGCGTTGCTGACCAGCGTTGTCGGCAGCTTTTCCACGGACGGATAGGGCGACAACATGGCGCTGGTGTCGTGGATGAAGCTCTGCAGGGCAGGCGTGGTCTCGTCCTTCCAGGTCTTGGTGCGAACGGCGTCGCCGACCGCGGTCGCCGCGTCAGTCACGACGACGCCGGGCTTGACGTATTTGCCGAGTACCGTTTCGACTTGCGTCGCCGCCGATTTGTAAGCTTCGAGATAGTTCACGTCCGGTGTGCGGTTGAGCGCGAACGCGGTCGGCACGACGCCGATCAGGATGAGCATGATGAGGCCCATGCCCTTTTGCCCGTCATTGGAGCCGTGGGCAAAGCTGACGCCGGTGCAGGTGAAAATAAGCAGCGCCCGAATCCACAGCGGCGGCGGCGCGCTCGACTTGGGCGCCTCGTAGAGCTCGCGGTTCCTGACCAGCAGCTTCATCACCAGAAGCAGCAGTGCAGCCAGGCCAAAACCGACCAGCGGCGAGATCAGGAGCGACAGGCCGACATTGGACGCCTGCGACCAGTCGACGCCGCTGGTGACGGAGCCGGCCGGGGCCATGAACTGGTTGGCGAGACCGACGCCGATGATCGAACCGATCAGTGTGTGCGAGCTCGAGGCAGGCAGGCCGAGATACCAGGTTCCGAGATTCCACATGATCGCCGCGACCAGCAGCGCGAAGACCATGGCCAGCCCCGCGCTCGATCCGACCTGAAGGATCAACTCGACCGGCAACAGCGAAATGATGCCGAAGGCGACTGCTCCGCTGGCGGTGAGCACGCCGAGGAAATTGAAGAAGCCGGACCACATCACTGCAAGCTCGGCCGGCATGGAATGCGTGTAGATCACCGTTGCCACCGCATTGGCAGTGTCGTGAAAACCGTTGACGAATTCGAAGCCGAGCGCGATCAGCAGCGCCAGCCCAAGTAGGATCCACGGCACCGCGACGGTGCTGGTCAGGTCCTGGCTGAGCGCGTAGCCGACATAGGCAAGGCCGCCCAGAATGATGACGGCAAAGGCCGGCAGAAACCATTTACCGGTGCCGTTTGGCCGGTCAAGCGGATGCTCCGGCCTTGGAATTCCTGCTTCGCTTGAAACAATATCGACCACACCCCACTCCTCGTGCCTTGCAGCAAAGAATGGGAGGACGCTATGTCGGCACGATGAAGCCTGTGTGACGGCAGGCACTTTGGGTTGACGCAAACGGGCGATCGAAGCGAGCGAGGCAACTGAACCCAGCCGGCGTATTCCTAGACTATTCCGCGATCTCCAGCAGGGTCGATATCAGCAGCCGGCGCTCTTCGACGGAGAGAATGTCCGAACCGAACAGGTTCATGCTGCGAAGCCCTTCGATGGCGAGATAGCAGACCAGCAGCGCCTTGAGATTCGGCGTCTCCTCCTTCAGCCGCTCGAACACCTGCCGCCTGAACGATTTTATCGGCGTCAGGAAGTCGGGATCCTCGGCAATCGCCGAAAATATCCAGGATGCCGACGGTTTCGATTCCTCGGCATGCTCGGCCGACAGCTTGATGTAAGTTGCAAGCGGGCTTTCGCCGTTGACGCCGGCCGTGCGGGCGGACTCCAGCGCCTGCTCGAAGGCGCGCAGGTAATCCTCGACCAGCGCCTGCATCAATTTCGCCTTGGTCGGGAAATTGTAGAGAAGACCACCCTTCGACACGCCGGCACGGCTGGCGACCGCATCCAGCGACAGGCTGCCAGGACCCGTCTCGCGCGCCACGGCGGCGGCGGCGGCGAGAATCTTCTCGCGCGAATTTGCTCTGCGGGCCTTCATCAAGCGTTCCCCATTCATTAGCTTAGGCGGAATTGACAAGACCGTCCAGACGGTACAGTAAGATCGCCGTCATTTGAAATTGGGACCAGTCACAGGTATGTGTTCCGGTCGTCCGACCGTTATGCTGGGCCGTGGCCGAGGGGACTGTTCGTGATCAAGCGCTTCATCATCGCCTTCATTCTGCTCGTGCTGGTGTGCGGCGGCATCGTCGGCTTCAACCTGTTTCGCGACAATGCGATCAAACAGTTCTTCGCCACCATGAAGCCGCCGGCCGCGACCGTGTCGACGGTCATCGTCAAACCGATGTCCTGGACGCCCGGCATCGAGGCGATCGGCACTGTCAGTGCCGTACGCGGCGTCGACCTGACGGTCGAAACCGCGGGCATCGTCAAGGACATCCTGTTCCATGCCAATCAGAAGGTCGCCGCCAACGCCGTGCTGCTGCAACTCGACGATGAAGTCGAGCGAGCCGACCTCGTGGCATCGAAGGCGCAAGCCACCTCCGACCAGACGACGCTGATGCGCGCGCTTGAGCTGCAGAAGCGCGGGGTCGGCACCGACGCTACGCTCGACACAGCGCAGGCAGCAGCATCGGTCTCCGCCGCGCAGGTGAACAAGCTGCAAGCGGTGCTCGACCAAAAGCAGTTGACGGCCCCTTTCAAGGGTACCGTCGGTATTCCGAAAATCGACATTGGCCAGTATCTCACACCCGGCACCGCCGTGGTGACCTTGCAGGACATGGACACGATGCGTGTCGATTTCACCGTCCCGGAGCAGCAGCTTCCGCAGCTGAAGATCGGACAGACGGTGCGGTTGGGCGTCGGCGGCGGCGACATGCCGTTCACCGGCAGCATCCGCGGTATCGATCCGAAGATCGACCCGACCAGCCGGCTGGTGACGGTAAGGGCGGAGGTCGGCAATCCCGAAGGCAAGCTGACGCCCGGCCAGTTCGTCCAGGTGCGCGTCGAACTGCCCGAGGAGAACGACGTGCTGGCGCTGCCGCAGACGGCGCTGACCTCCAGTCTGTACGGCGACTTCGTCTTCGTAGTGCGCCCGGCCAAATCCGCCGAAGCCAACGGCGCGGCGCCCGAGGCAAAGCCGGAAGAAAAGCCGGCTGCAGATGCTGCCAAGCCCGCAGCCGAAGCACCCGCGGCAAAACCCGACGAAAAGTCGGCTGCTACCCCAGCCAAACCGGCAGAGGAAGCCAAGCCGGCAGCGGAAGAACAGAAGCCGCAGCTCGTGCTAGCCCAGGTGTTCGTCAAGCCAGGCCGCCGCAACGCCGGCCTGGTCGAGATTCTGGAGGGCATCGCGCCAGGCGACGAAGTCGTTACCGCCGGCCAGAACCGGCTCTCCAACGGAATGTCCGTTGCCGTCGACAACACGATCGATCCGAGCAAGCCAGGGAACCAGCAGGCAGCCCAGCAATGAGCTTTTCCGACCTCTTCATCCGCCGCCCGGTCCTTTCGACCGTGCTTGCCTGCATGATCCTGCTTCTGGGTTTTCAGGGCATCTTCAACCTTTCGATCCGGCAGTATCCAGAGGTTGAAGAAACGGCCATCACCATCACCACTGCCTATCCCGGCGCCAGCGCCGACCTGATCCAGGGGTTCATTTCCGCGCCGATCGCGCGTGCCGTCGCGTCGACCGAAAACATCGACTATGTCACGTCGGCGAGCCGGCCGTCATCCAGCACCGTGACAGTGCAGATGAAACTCGGCTCCGACCCCGACGTCGCGCTGAACGAAGTCTTGTCGAAGGTGCAGAGCGTTCGCGGCGATCTGCCGGACGAAACCAAGGACCCGGTGATCGTCAAGGGCACCGGCCAGCAGTTCGCGATGATGTACATCTCGATGCAGAACCCGAACATGACGCCGGAACAGCTCACCGAATATATCGAGCGCGTCGTGCGGCCGCGTATCTCGACGGTCGAAGGCGTCGCCGACGTGCAGATCTTCGGCGCAGCCGAATATTCGATGCGGGTCTGGATCGACCCGATCAAACTGGCGGCGCGCGGCGTGACGGCGGCGGAAGTGCTGGCCGCCATCAACGAATCGAATTTCCTTTCCGCGCCCGGCGACACCGAAAACGAATATGTGGTTTCCTCGATCACCGTTCGCTCGACGCTGCAGACCCCGGAGGCTTTCGCTGCCCTTCCGCTCCGCTCGAAAGACGGCAATGTGGTGAGACTGCGCGACGTGGCCCGCGTCGAACTCGCCGCGGCGAACACCGACACCAGGGTCAGCTTCAACGGCAAGCCCGGCATCTTTCTCGCTATCTTTCCGACGCCGGCCGCCAATCCGCTGACCACCGCGGCGGCAATCCACAAGATTGTGCCGACCATTCAGGAGACGCTGCCGCTCGGCATGACGATGGAGATCGTCTACGACTCAACCGAGCAGATCAGCGCGTCGATCGAGGAGGTATTCAAGACCATCGGCGAGGCGGTCGCCATCGTCATCGTCGTCATCCTGCTCTTCCTCGGCTCGTTCCGCTCGGTGCTGATGCCGATCGTGACCATTCCGCTGTCGCTGATCGGCGTCTGTTTCCTGCTGTTTTCAGTGGGCTATTCGATCAATCTTTTGTCGTTGCTGGCCATGGTGCTGGCGATCGGACTTGTCGTCGACGATGCCATCGTGGTGGTGGAAAACATCCACCGCCATATGGAGGAAGACGGCTTGTCGCCGATGCAGGCGGCGTTCAACGGCATGCGCGAGATCTCGTCCGCCGTCGTCGCCATGACGATAACATTGGCCGCCGTGTTCGCGCCGCTGGCCTTCACCGGCGGCCTGACAGGCGCACTATTTCGCGAATTCGCGGTGACGCTTGCCGGCTCGGTGGTGCTTTCGGGTGTCGTCGCCCTCACCATCACACCGATGATGTCGGCACGTATCCTGAGGTCCGGCTCGCACAGCCGCTTCCAGCGCATTGTCGACAATACGTTCGGGCGCGTCGAACACATCTATGAGCGGCTCGTCACCGGTTCGTTGAACTATCGCCCGGTGACGCTGATGATCGTCCTCGCGCTGGTCGCCACGACCGGTTTCATGTTCACCAAGACCGCGAGCGAACTGGCGCCGGAAGAGGACCAGGGTTTCCTGCTTTCGCTGGTGACCGCGCCGCGGTACGCGACGTCGGACTATACCGAAACCTACGTCAATCAGATACTCGGCCTGGTCAAGGATCTGCCTGAGACGCGGGCACAGTTCTCCGCGGTCGCCTTCGGTGGTGGCCAGACGAACAGCGCTTTCGTCGGCTTTGCGTTCAAGGACTGGGCTGACCGCACGCGCAACTCGAAGGAAATCCAGCAAGACATTACGGCCCGCCTGAGCAAGGTGGCGGGCGTCGAAGCTTTCGTCTTCGCGCCGCCGACGCTGCCCGGCTCCGGCGGCGGCCTGCCGATAACGATGGTCGTGCGCTCGACCGGCGACGCCTCGCAGGTGTACGAGGCGGCCGAAGACATCAAGAACAAGGCGCAGGCCTCCGGCCGCTTCATCGTCGTGCAGAATTCGATGACCTTCGACGCGCCGCAAGTGACAGTGACGATTGACCGCGATCGCGCCGCCGCGCTCAACCTGCCGATAGCCGACATCGGCCGGACGCTGACGCTCCTGGTCGGTGGCGCCGAAGTGGCGCAATTCGACCGCGAATCCAATAGCTACGACATCATTCCGCAGGTGCCGCAGCAATTCCGCGACAATCCCGAAAAACTGGGCGAGTATTTCGTGCGCAGCGTATCGGGCGAGATGGTGCCGCTCTCGGCGGTGGTGAAGATCTCGACCAACGCGTCGCCGGCCGCCATCGAGCAGTTCAACCAGCTCAACTCGGCGACGATCTCTGCCTTGCCGCGGCCCGGCATCACCACCGGGGATGGGCTACAGGCGATCGAGGACATTGCCAAGCAAAGCCTGCCCGACACCTTCTTCATCGACTATACCGGTCAATCGCGGCAGGAGAAGGAACAGGGCTACACGATCATCATCGCCTTCGCGGCGGCGGTGCTCGTCATCTATCTGGTGCTGGCGGCGCAATTCGAAAGTTTCCGCGATCCGCTGATCATCATGATGGCGGTGCCGCTGTCGATCTTCGGCGCGATCGTGCCGCTTAATATTGGGCTCGGCACGCTCAACATCTACACCCAGGTCGGCTTGATCACGCTGATCGGCCTGATCACCAAGCACGGCATCCTTCTGGTCGAGTTCGCCAACCAGCAGCGTGAAATGCACGGCATGCGGCGGCGTGATGCGATCATCGCCTCGGCCAAGGTGCGGCTACGGCCGATCCTGATGACGACGGCGGCGATGGCGCTCGGCGTGGTGCCGCTGATCATCTCCAGCGGCGCCGGTGCGGCGGCACGCTATTCGATGGGCTTGGTGATCTTCACCGGCATCCTGGTCGGAACCATGTTCACGCTGTTCGTGGTGCCGATGTTCTACACCTTTATCGCCAGCAAGGACCTGCCGCATCACGCCGAAAAGCCGGATCCGAAGCTGATGCCGGTAATGCCGGATTAGACTGCGCTAATTTCCGGCCCCTGGGAGCGACGAGAAGCATCGCTCACTTGACGATGACGATGCTGGTGTTGGCCGGGCCGAAGACCTCGACGAGCTGGTAGAAATCGGCGGCGTTGTCCGGATGCAGACGCACGCAGCCATGCGAGGCTGGCTGGCCGAGGCGCTTGATGGCGCTTGTCGCATGTACGGCGTAGCCGCCGCTGAAGAACACCGAATGCGGCATCGGGGCGTTGTCGTATTTCTTCGAATACCAAATTTCATGCATGCGGGTCGGCTTGAACGAACCGGTCGGCGTGACGTGCGTCCTGTCGCCGGTCGAGACCTTCCAGGCGAATGTCGGCCGGCCGTCGACCAGGATTTCCATGGTCTGCTGCGATAGCGACACACGCGCGACGATCTTGTTGGCGGCGGCGTGGGCTGCGCCGTTGCCGGCACTGACAAGCAAGGCAGTACCGGTGATGAGGGCGGCGGCGATGTTGATGAGCTTGGCGGAAATGGCAGTGTACATGATGTCTCCCCTATTCTGCCGGTCGGGGCCGGCTCAATTCGATGACCGGCTTATCGGGGCGTCATGTTTCAAGTCGATTTCGCTACGTGCTCGTTTGTGTTTCGATTCTGTTTCCCCTGGTTAACAGAAAAGGTCCGTGCAAAGCAGCTTGCAGTTGCACGACGTCGTCATGACGGTGGCGTGTTTGCCTAGGCGGATCGGCCAAACCGCGGCGCGAATACGCGATTGCCTTTCGTTTGATAGGAATTCACCTGACTCCGAAACCGAGCTGCAACAAAGCGCAGCCTCGGCGGCATGATCCGGATACAGCGAACAGGCAAAGTTGACCTAACGAAAACAGCGGTCAACGAACGATCGGAAGCCAACACTGTTTTCGCTACGGTCTGGATTGGTCTGGACAGTTTCCAGCCTGCGCGTCGACCGGCTCAAGCCCCTCTGGCGGGGGCGGCTTAGGGCCGTTGAGGATGCGCGGCGCCTCCGGCAACTTGCAGCCGAGAGGACCGAAGGCCCGCGCCGCAACGGGGGGCTCCGCTGGCGGCGCGGGCGCTTCGGGGGTTCCCCTGAAGTGCCCGTAAATTCCAATTTTGAGGAACGAACAGGATGAAAACGAAATTCGCCGCTTCCATGCTTTCCGCGCTGCTTTACGTGCAGGGGCTGCTCGGCATTGCCGGCCTCGCCACCGTCCTGCTGAAGGAACGTGCCCATGCCGGCGAGGTCAGCACGAACAGTGACATGCTGTCCGGCCCGTCGCTTCTCGTGGTGCGCTGAAGAGCATCGGACCCCAAAGTGGAACGGTTTTGGGAAAATCGATGCTCAAGACAAAAGGGTGGCCGTCCTGCCTTCAATCGGTGAATTGCGTGGGCGGATCGAACCGGTAGCCCGCACCCCGTATGGTGGTGATGGTTTCGGTATCGAGCTTGCGACGCAGCCGCACGATGCGCGAATCGATCGACCGATCGAAGGCTTCGGCATTTTCGGCGGGCGCGGCGGCGATGATGTCGTCCCGCGTCAGCACCTTGCGCGGGCTGGCCAGGAACAGCCTGAGCAGCGCCACCTGCCCGGGGGACAGCTGTTCTTCCGTGCCCGAGCGGTGCATGACGATGGCCGATCGGAGATCGACGGTCGCGTTCTCCAGCACGATCAGTTCCCCGGCGCTCCTGCCGCGCCGAGCCAGAAGGCCGCCTACGCGAGCGGCAAGCTCCCTGACATTGAGCGGGCTTTCGACGACGTCGGCGGCGCCGAGTTCGAGCGCCAGAACCTTGTCGACCAGATCGGCCGGGCGGCAGATCAGGATGAAATCCGGTCCACCTTCGCCGCCATGTCGCCTGAGCAGGTCGCGCCCCTCTGCCTGGCTGACGCTGTCGCCGACAACCACGACATCGATACCCTTTTCCGAAAGCAGCGATTCGGCCTCCCACGGCTGTCGCGCCGCGCGGACGTCATGACCGCGCCGCTCGAGATGATCGGCGAGATCGGTCGCAATTACTTCAGCGACGGAAACAAGCGCGATAACGGATCGTGCAGCCATGTTTTTCTACCCCGCATACGGCAACCCAAGAAGAGTGCTGGACATCATGTTTATACCCAATCTACTTTCCGCTGAAAGCGGGAGCGAAAGCATCGTGCGGGCACGAATTGTCATTGTCGAGGACGAGCCCGACCTGAGGGATGCGGTCGCCGAGTATCTGGGCGCCAGCGGCTATGATGTGGCCACGGCCGAAAGTGCGGCGGCGGCGCGCGACCTTTTGGAAACCCAGTCCTTCCATCTGGCCATTCTCGACATCGCCATGCCGGGCGAGGACGGCCTGTCGCTCGGCCGCTGGATGCGGTCGAAAATGCCGATCGGCATCATCTATGCGACGGCGGCCGGTACCGCGCTCGACCGCATCGTCGGACTGGAGCTCGGCGCTGACGACTACATCGTCAAGCCTTACGAATTGCGCGAAGTGCTGGCCAGGGTGCGCAGCGTGCTGCGCCGCGTTCCGGAGCCGACCGAGCCACAAAAGGCCAAGGCTGAAACATCCGGCGGCCGCCGGTCCGTGAGCTTCGGACCCTTTCACGCCGATCTCGACGGCAGGCTCGTCACCGGCGCCAACGGCGCGGTCATCGACATGGCCAAGAGCGAGTTCGACGTGCTGGAGGTGTTCCTGACGCGCGCCAACCGGCTGTTGACGCGGGCGGCGATCTCCGAGGCGATCGGTTTCGTCGAGGACCCGGAGTCGTCCCGCGCCGTCGACATCCGCATCATGCGGCTGAGAAAGAAGATCGAGGCGGATCCGGCCAATCCGAAATTCCTGCGCACGGTGCGCGGCGAAGGCTATATCTTCTCGCTGCCAGTCGGGGAAAACAACTAAGGCCCGGCGGCTTGAGCAAGCCACGGCCAGGAAATGACGGCTGACCATGACGGCTGAAACAACACGCGCGGACATGCAGGGCGCCAGGCAGGGCGCGGCGATGGCGGCCGTGCATGTGGTTCGCCGGCTGCGCGAAGCCGGCGACTGGCAACGCGAAATGGAGGGTATTCTCCAGACGCTTTGCGAAGCCATGGATTGTCACCGCGGCATCCTGTTTCGCCTGCGCGAACTGCCCGGCCAGGGCTTCGCCCAGTCGGTCGCCGCTTATTGGATCGCCCCCCGGTTTGGCGGCGAGCTGGCGTCGCCGACCGTCATCATGCAGTCGGTCGTCGATTCGGACCCATTGCTGGAACGGCTGGCGGAGGACGAGCGTCAAGGCAAGATCTTCGCCGGGCACACACGCGATCTCGAAGGCTTTCTGCGGACGGATTTCGAAAAGCAGAACATCAAGTCGTTCCTGTCGGTGTCGGTCTTTTCGCACGGCAATTTGTGGGGCACGCTGGCGGTCAACGACTGCATCCACGAACGCGAATGGACCGACCAGGAAGAGGCGGCGCTGCACATGGTGGCACTCGCCATCGGCGATGCCATCGAACGGTCGCCCTCCGACGCGCATGCCAGCGACGTCATTCGCCGCACCATGCTGCAGGCCTCTCTCGACGCCATCATCGTCATCGACGAGACCGGCTCGATTATCGAATTCAATCCGGCCGCCGAAAAGATGTTCGGCTATCGGCGCAGCGATATCCTCGGCAAGGACCTGCTCGATACGGTCGTGCCGGAATATTACCGCAAGGGCTATGCGTCGGGTGCCGAATACATGTCGGGCCGCGGCGCGCCGATGGTCGGCCAACGGCTTGAAACGGTCACCCAGAATGCCGCCGGCGAGGTTTTTCCGATCGAGCTGACGGCAACCGAGATGCGGGTCGCCGATCGCCAGCTGATCTTCGGCTCCATCCGCGACCTGCGCGACAAGTTGCGGGCCGAGGAGGAAATCAACCGCCAGCGCGAAAAACTGCACCAGAACGAGAAGATGGCGGCAATGGGCTCGCTGCTTGCCGGCGTTTCGCACGAGCTCAACAATCCGCTGGCCGTGGTTGTCGCCCAGTCGACGCTGCTGCACGAATTCGCCGCCGATCCGCAGACCAAGGTGCGCGCCGAAAAGGTGCGCGCCGCTGCCGAGCGCTGCGGCCGTATCGTCAAGAGCTTCCTGTCGATGGTCCGCCTGCACCCGGCCGCACAAGCCGAAACCGACCTCAACCAGGTGATCCGCGCCGCACTCGAAGTGACCGCCTATGGTGCACGGTCGAGCGGCATCATCATCGACACCGATTTCGCCAGCGGCCCGTTGCTGGCCATGGCCGATGCCGACCACGTGACGCAGGTGGCCGCCAACTTCCTCATCAACAGCCAGCACGCCTTGGTCGGCGTTGCCGGCGACCGCCGGATCAAGGTCCGGACGTTTCGCAGCGACCGCGGCAATCCCGGATTCTCGGTCGAGGACAACGGGCCAGGCGTGCCGGAAGCGATACGCTCACGCATATTCGAATCCTATTTCACCACCAAGCCGGTCGGTGTCGGTACCGGCATCGGCCTGTCGATCTCGAAATCGATCATCGAGCGGCACAATGGCAATATCTGGTTCGAGGAGGTTTCGCCGAGAGGTGTGCGTTTTGTTGTGCAGCTGCCGGCGATCGCTGCCGGCGCGGCCGCCGCCGGCGAAGCTCCGTCGCGGTCCAGCGGCTTGCGTCACGCGCTGATCATAGACGATGAGCCGGATGTCGCCGCGTCGCTGTCCGATATTCTGGAGCTGATGGGCATCAAGTCGCGGGTCGTGCCGGCCTGGGTCTCGGCCGCCGCGACGCTGAGCGGCCATGTGCCGCCGGACATCGTGTTTTCCGATTTGCGCATGCCCGGCACCAGCGGCATAGCCGCCTATCGCGAGCTACTCGCCGAAATGCCGGGTCTGGCACGGCGCTTCGTGCTTGTCACCGGCGATCTGATCGGCGCGAAAGGCGAGATCGAAGCGCTGCCGGCGCAGCAGCGACCGCCGATCCTCGAAAAACCGTTCAGCACGCTGGATGTGCGCGGCGTGCTCTCGGCCATTGCCGAGCAGGCCGCTCTGGGCGGCTAGACTCCGCGATCTCGCCCCGGAAGAAAAAGGCTCCCGGCCGACATTGCGGCGGGAGCCTGACTGGAGTGCTGGAGGGCGCTCGCAAAAAAATCAAAAAACGTTCGGCGTATCAGCCAGCGGGGCGGCATTGGCGATCATGCGGACCGGTCGTGCCTTGCCCGACTGGGCAGCGATGACGCGCAGGCATTCCAGGCTCTCGGCGCCCCAGGCCTGCCCCTTGCAGGCAAAATCGATCTCCGGAATCGGCAGGCGCGCCGTCTTGGTGGTGGTCGTCGCGCCATCGATGAGGTTGGCCGGCGGGTTCAGTGAGGCGAAGGCCGGACCGACCGTCGGCGTCAACGCCATGCCGGCAAATGCGGCAGCCGCCAGCAGCATGAACATCGCCATTGGATGATCACTGGCGCGCTGGCGCAGCGCCAGCTTCGGGCGCCGGTCGTTACGCTGGGGACCCTGCTGGCGAAGGTCGGTATCGGTGATCTGGATTTTCGTACGCATCGTCGTTTCCTTCAGTCTTCTTCTTTTCTCTGTTGAAACGAACTTAATCGCACCTTGTAACCGGCCAACGATGATGGATTAACGATTGTGTAACCGGCATGAAACCAAGCCCGCGGCCATTCCTGGGCAAATCGATCCGGCGTAGCTGGCAGCACCGGTGGCATTCTCGTTTTCCGCTACCCACGGCACCAGATCCACGTCGCCTTTCCAGGCCCACAGAGCGTCGGGCGCTCAACACGTGTAAGGGGATTAACGTCTGGAATTCCCGGGATTTTCCCGACTTCGATCGTTCGGACTGGGTTCTCGAATCCCGCTCGATTTCCCGTCAAGAATTCGCCCCATTTTCACAAGCCATTGCATTTCAACGGAAAATATGCTTTTATTGAACGAGCATTCAATAAATAAAGAGCCTTTTATGAACCCGCATCTGCGTGACGTGGCAATCCCCAACGATTGGGATCGGCGGGGGCTGCCGGGCTGGAGCTATCATTCCGACGCCTTGCTCGAACTCGAGAAAGAGCACGTCTTCCGCAACCATTGGCAGATCGCCGGCCATGTCTGCGACGTGCCGAACGCCGGCGACTATCTGACGATGGATGTGGTCGGCGAGCGGGCGCTGATCGTGCGCGGCAAGGATGGCGTTGTGCGCGCCTTCAACAATATGTGCCGCCACCGCGGCAGTCGCGTCGTTGCCGACAGCCAGGGCACTTGCAAGAATGCGCTGGTCTGCCCCTTTCATGGCTGGGTCTACAATCTCGACGGCACGCTGCGCGGTGCTGCCCGCCCCCGTTCCTTCCCCGACCTCGACAAGACCGAATTCGGCCTGATGCCGCTCGAGCTCGAAATCTGGATGGGCTTCATCTTCATCCGTTTCCGCAAGGGTGGGCCGCAGCCATCGGTGGCCGAGCTGTTGAAGCCGATCGAAGCCGAGATTGCCCATTACGGCGTCGCCGAGATGGTGCCGTCCTGGGGCATCTGGACCCAAAAGACGCCGGTCAACTGGAAATCGGTGCGCGATGTCGACAATGAAGGCTACCACGTCGCCATGGCGCATCCGGCGCTGCAGGACCTTTACGGTGCGACCTATTTCGACGAGCCGTTCGTCAACGGCGTGTCGCGCTCGTTCGCCACCTACAATCCGTATGCCGGACGGCGCTGGAGCGTCGCGCAATATATCAAGCTCGCACCCGAGGCGAAGCACCTGCCGGAACACCTGCGCAAGGCCTGGATCTACTACGGCATCTTCCCGAACAACGCGCTGTCGATCATGCCGGAATCGGTGCAGTTCTATCAGGAATTTCCGCTGTCGACGGGTGAGACGCTGCTGCGCGGCGCCATCTACCGCTATAGCGACGAGACCAGGCGACAGGCGGCAGCCCGCTACCTATCCTACCGCATCGACCGCGACACGCTGGCCGAGGATGTACAGCTTTCGATATGGTCCAACGAATCCATGCTGTCCGAAGCCTTCGGAGGTTTTTACCTCTCCGATCTCGAATATGGCGTGCGCACCCACCACGACCATTTGCGCAAGCAAGTTCCCGTGCTCGGATTGGAGACCGCGCCCGAGGAGAAGGATATGTGGGCACTCAACGAGGCGCTCAGATCACGCTCCTGACGCCCTGGTCCTCAGGCCCAGATGGCGACCGGAATGCCGAAACGATCGGCGAGCGGCGGATCCGGAAACGGCATTGCCTCGCCTCTGACGATGCGTCCGGCAACCACCATCATCGCCGCGGCGTCGAGGAAATCGTCGGCGGCCGCGCCGCGCGGCGGCGTCTGGTCGAGAAAATCCTGGCTATAGCCATGCCGGGCAAGCAGCGCCTTGCGTTCGGCCATGCCGGCCGGATTGATGTTGCCCCTGATCTTCTTCGGCAGGCGCATAGCGCGGTCGCCGTTCAGTTTGCTGAAGGCAACTTCCGGATGCGATTCGAAGACGCGGCTGCGCAGTTCGGGCCGCGCGATCAGCAGCGAATCGATCTCACGGATCTTGGCGAAGATGCCGAAGGCCTGGATCGAGACGCCGCGCGGCGGATCTGAGGTTGTTTTGGCTACCTCGCTTGCCTTGCAATGTGCGGCGTACCAGGCTTCGACCGTGGTGAAGGCTTCGATCTCCGCATAGAGCGCGGCGCGGGAGGGGATGGCAAAGACACTGGACTGCCGGGCCCCAAGCAGCGGCCGCACCAGCGCCTCCGGGCCGCGACCGCCTCTTTGGGAGAAATCGGGCAGGCCGATTGGCATATCGACCGCTACCAACGAGTCGGCGGGCAGTCGGTCGAGCAACGCCGCGAAGCTTGGGAAAACGGCTGTCGACGGTGCCGCACCGGGATCGCGGCGGACGGCTATCCAGCCGGCCTTGCAACCGTCGACGCCGACAAGCACAACACCCCAGGGCATAACATCGTCGGGCGCAACATCCTTGGGCGCATCATCCTGGGGCACGGCGTCTTCGGCCTGCGTCACGCCCGGCGGTCCCGTTCCGGATGCAGGAGATGGCGAAGCTGCACCATCGCCATCGGGTGCGACAGGCTCTGGGCATCGGTCTCGAGCTGCAACTCGTCGCCGCCGCGCTTGGCGGTCCGCGCCAGGATCTCGTAGACCGCCGCCGTGGTCGATTGCAGCGCCTTGGCGGCCGGCTGGCCGGACAGGATCCGCGCCAGGTAGACGGCCGCCGTCAGGTCGCCGAGCCCATTCGGCGGCTTGTCGATGAGCCGGTGTTCGGCAAGCAGTGCCTCTCTGCCGGCAAGCAGTAAATTGCCGGTGCCGCCGGCCATCATCGCCGGCGCCGATGTGACCAGCATGGCCGGTGGGCCGGCCTGCAGGGCCGCAGCCATTGCCGATTTCAGGTCTGGCAGCGGCGCTCCGGCCATCCATTCCAGCTCGTAGCGGTTGGGCGTGGCGATATCGGCGATCGGCATCAGCCGGTCGCGCATGGCGATTGCGGTCGGCTCAGGTACGTAGAGCCCGCCCGAATCGCCCATCACCGGATCGCAGATATAGAGGGCGTCCGGCGTCTTCGCCTTCACTGCGCCGACCAGCGAAGCGACGGCTTCGGCCTGGCCAGCCTCGCCGAGATAGCCGGACAGCACGGCGCCGACCTCGCCCAGCCACGGCGCGCGCTCAAGGTCGGCCATCAGCGCCTTGAACTGGTCTAGCGGCGGCACGATGCGGGTGGCCCGGCCATGGCCCGGATGCCAGGGCAGGATGACGGTCGGTACCGCCCAAACCGGAAAGCCGAGCGTCTCCAGCGCAAAGACAGCGGCACGGTTGCCGACCGAGCCACGGGCGACATGGCTGGAGACGACGATGACCGCGCGCGGCGCCTCGGTTTTTTCGGCACTCATTGATTTTCCTAACTGCCCCTGGTGACGAAAAGCACGAGCCAGATCAACAGGCCGATGGCAATAAGCAAGCCCGCTGCCCGACCGATGCGGGTGCCCCAATATTCGATCGGGTCCGACCGGTCGGCATCGGCCGCGGTGACGTGGTCGCGCGCGCCTTTAGTGGTTCGTGCAAGGAACGAGGTGCCCCCCGGGTCGGTCTCGCGCGCCACCCGTTCGATGATGCGGCGCGATTCCGCGTCGCTGTCGTGGCGTTTCGCCATGGTGATGTCCCGTTTTATGCCGAGCTTAACCCGTTCGCCTCGTCTGTCACAGGGCCCGACGGCGAATGGCAGAAACCAGTAACACTTCTCGGCCGAAGTCATTTTCTTACGCAAGGATTGTGCTAATGCTTCGCCTGCCAATGCTATCGAGGGGACTTATCATGCTTGCCCAGCGCCTTTCTTCGCCGCCAATCTTTCGTAATCTAGCTGCGTTCCTGGTCATGGCCGTCATGCTGCCGCTGCTTGCCGGCTGCGGCTACAACACCATTCCGACGGCTGAGGAAAACGCCAAAGCCGCATGGAGCGAGGTGTTGAATCAATACCAGCGCCGCGCCGATCTCATCCCCAATCTGGTCAACACGGTCAAGGGCTACGCCGCGCACGAGAAGGACACGCTCGATGCCGTGGTCGAAGCGCGCGCCAAGGCGACGCAGGTGACCGTGACGCCGGAAACGCTGAACAATCCGGAAGCCTTCAAGAAATTCCAGGACAGCCAGGCCGGCCTGACCAGCGCGCTGTCGCGCCTGCTGGCGGTGGTGGAGAACTATCCCGATCTCAAGGCCAACCAGAACTTTCTGGCGCTGCAAGCACAACTCGAAGGCACCGAGAACCGGATCACGGTCGCCCGCCGCGACTATATCCAGGCAGTGAGAGAGTACAATCTGACGCTGAGGACCTTCCCGTCGGTGATCTGGGCGACCTTTTGGTTCCGCGGCAACCAGCCGTTTGCGAATTTCACCATCGAGGAGGATAAGATGCAGCCGCCGAAGGTCGATTTCGGCACCAACACCACGCAAGGCGGGTGAAGAACAGCCGGTGAGCGTGGTCCCTATTGGCCTTGCACTCCGTAGCGCCCCCCTCTGCCCTACCGGGCATCTCCCCCTCAAGGGGGGAGATTGGCAGCTTTGGCCTCACCGCCCATCCTGCAACGTTGGAGATTGGCGAAAACAGCCGTGACAGCCGATCTCCCCCCTTGAGGGGGAGATGTCCGGCAGGACAGAGGGGGGCGCGACAGAACGCCTGCCTGGCCTTCCTGCTCGTCTTCCAAAGCCTTCTCCTCCTCCTCCCTGTCATCGCCTTCGCCGCCGACCTGCCAACCCTCACCGGACGGGTCGTCGACAATGCCGGCATCATCGATGCCGCGACCGAGGCGGCGCTGACGCAGAAGCTTGCCGAGTTCGAGACCAAAGGGTCCGACCAGATCGTCGTCGCGACCATCCCCAGCCTCGACGGCGAGGAGATCGAGCCTTACGCCAACCGGCTGTTCCGCGCCTGGAAACTGGGCCAGGCGAAGGAGAACAACGGCGTCCTGCTTCTGGTGGCGCCGAACGACCGCAAGATGCGCATCGAAGTCGGCTATGGGCTGGAAGGCACGCTGACCGACCTGCACACCAAGCTGATCATCGAAAACGACATGGTGCCGGCCTTCCGTGCCGGCGATTTCTCCGGCGGCA